>CAYXEY010000347.1:0-6083 GCA_964464105.1 uncultured Planctomycetaceae bacterium | reverse complement strand
AAGGCGAAATCGTCGGCTTCCTCGGGCCCAACGGCGCGGGCAAGACGACCACCCTTCGCATCCTGACCTGTTACATGCCGGCCACCAGCGGATCGGCCTCTGTCGCCGGCTATGACGTCTTCACCGAATCCCTGAAAGTCCGCAGCGTCATTGGCTACCTGCCTGAAAGTACACCGCTCGACGTTGGAATGCGCGTTCGGGAATATCTGAATTTCCGCGGGAAGATTCGCGGCCTCGATCGCGACAGCCGGGCCAACAGCATCCGGCGCGTCGCCGATCTCTGCTGGCTTGGCGAGTTCATCGACCGACCGATCAGCCAGCTCTCCAAAGGTATGAAGCAGCGTGTGGGCCTGGCCGATGCCCTGCTGCACGACCCCAAGGTGCTCATCCTTGATGAGCCGACGGTTGGGCTCGATCCGACCCAGATTCGCGAAACCCGCCACCTGATCCAGGAATTGGCCAAGCGGCACACCGTGCTGCTGTCCAGCCACATTCTGCATGAAGTGGAAGCCACCTGTCAGCGGGCCATCATCATCGCCGGCGGAAAGATCGTCGCGTCAGGTTCGCCGGCTGAACTCAAGCGCGATATTCGGGGCAACCTGATAGCCGAAGTCGCCGGGCCGGACGCCGAGATTCGCAAGGCCCTCTCGCAGGTCCGCGGCGTAAGCGAGCTTCAAGCCGAATCCAACAACGGCTGGCATCGCTTCCGCATCAAGACCCAGGGGCAGGACGACCCCCGCGAGGACATCTTCAAAGTGGTCAAATCAAATGGCTGGTCGCTCCGCGAGCTGCGGCTCGAAGGCGGCTCGCTCGAGGAGTACTTTGTGCGCATCACTGCCGAACAAGCCCAGGCCAAGGGCCGGGAGGCTCGCTCATGATGAAGAAAGTCTCCGCCCTGACTCAGCGCGAACTCGCCGCGAGCTTTTTCTCGCCGGTCGCCTACATCGTTGCCGCGGTCTTCCTCATCGCGACCGGCTATCTCTTCATGACGTACACGCTCGTGCCGGGTGAAGAAGCGACCCTTCGTCCGCTGCTGGTCTACATGGCCCAGATTCTCATCTTCGCCATCCCCCTGCTGACCATGCGCTGCCTGTCAGACGAGTTCGCCAGCGGCACGATTGAAACATTGATGACCGCGCCGGTAACCGACACCGAGGTCGTGCTGAGCAAGTTCCTCGGTGCGATGGTGTTTTACCTCGCCCTGCTGCTCACGACGGTGCTGCACGTGCTGCTGTTGTTTCGCTACGGCGCATCGGGCATTGGCGTGATCTTCTGGGGTTACATCGGCATGCTCATGCTGGGCGCGCTGTATGTGTCTGTCGGGGTCTTCGCCAGCGCGCTCACCAAACACCAGCTGGTCGCGGCCATCATCGCAACTGGCATCCTCGCCGTGCTCACCCTTGGCGTGCAGGGTCTTTCCCTGATGCGCGGCGGGGCATGGCGGGCAGTGCTCGGCTATGTCGATGTTCTGCGCCACTTCGAGGACTTCTCGAAGGGCATCGTTGATTCGCGGGCCATTATCTTCTTCGTCAGCGTCACCGCGTTCTTCCTCTTCCTGTCGGTCAAGGTTCTGGAGTCCCGTCGATGGCGGTAAATCAAGCATCCACCGAAGTGTCCTCCAGCCGTCGATTCAGCATCGGGGCGAATGTCGCCGTTGCGGTCATCGCGGCCGCCGCGCTGGTCGCGGCCGTCAACTACTTCGGCTCGTTCAAGAAGGTGACCGTCCGTAAGGACATCGCGGCCTCGGGTTACGGCCTTTCCGATCGCACCAAGCAGTTGCTGGCGGAGGGCGACGAGAAAATCAGCATCTCGATGCTCTATCAGCCCGACGAGTCCGATGAGAAGCAGCGCGGCTACATCGATCGGCTCACCGAGTATCTCGATGAGCTGAAGGAGAGCGCTCCCGATCGAGTCAGTTGGGCCCACATCGTCTCGGACAACAAAAAGGAAGAACTGGTTGCAACGCTGAATCAATCACTCGGCGGCGAGGCCGGCGAGCACAAGACGGCGCTCGATGAATATGCCAAGCTCCAACAGGAGCTGCAGGCCGAACTGAAGCAGCGTGTCACCCAATCGACCGAACTGCGCAGCGATCCCAATTCATGGCTGGGCGACTTCCCGGTGTTTGCAAACATCGCCGTCGTATTGCACCAGGATGAGCAGGCGCTGGAAAAGACCAAGGGCGAAATTGCCGCATTGGTTCCAGCCAATGGGATTCCCAAGTACGGCGACGCGGCCACAAAGGCCTCGGCTCAGTTGGCCGAGATCAAGACGCACCTCACCCAGGTGCGCGACGGACTTTCTAAGCTGACCGCACTGGCTGATCAGGTGGCCAAGCCCGATTCGCCCTATGCGGCCATGTTCCGCGATCTGGCTGCCCAGGTGCCGCAGATCGCCGCAGGACTTCGCGAAGCTGTCGGTGCGCCGAACGCGCCCCTTCCCGCAGACCCCGCCGGCGCATTACGCCTCTATTCCGACCGATGTAATGAGCTGTCCGCCCGAATCACGCCGCTGGTGAAGCAGATTGACGAATTCGAAAAGCAATTCCCCGCGATTCAGCAGCACAATTCATGGAGCGCCACGACGAACAATGGGATATTCCAGCAACGCATGAGCGTCGCGGATGTCCTGGAGAGCTTCGCCTCGTCAGCCAAAGAAACGCGACGCCGCGTGCTCGATGTGCTCGACGCCAATAAGCCAGACGAATTGAAGACCGCGCTGGAGGGCGTGCGCCGGACGGTCAGTGCGTTCGAGCAAAACATGTCCGCATGCAATCAATTGCTCACCAGCCTGGCCGAACGCCTGACCAAAGTCGATCCGAAGTCAAAGGCTTTGCTCGACGAGTCGCGCGACAATGGTCTCTTCAAGGATCGCATCGCCGCGGCCACCGCGCTGGAAGAAAAGATCAAGAAGCTGCCCGAATTGAAGCTCTCCAACGTGGGCGATCGCATCAAAGAGCCCAACTCGGTGCTGATTGAGACGGGCAACAAGGTGCGCGTCCTGGCCTTCAACGACGTGTTCCCCATCCGCAACTCGATCGGTGCCGGAGAAGACGACGAGCAAAGACGCACCTTTAATGGCGATAGTGCGATGTCCTCCGCCCTCATCTCGTTGCTCAACAATAAACCCTTCGCCACTGTTGTATTGACCATCTTTGAGCCTCCGGCGCCGCAGCAGCGCAGTCCTTTCTCGCAGGGCCCACCCGATCCGCCGATTCCGCGGCAACAACTGAACGTGGTCAAACAGCGGCTCGAAGGCGCGAACTTCAAGGTGAACGACTGGAACCTTGCAACGACGGATGAAGCGCCCAAGCCCGAAGAAGGCACTGAAAACGTCTACATGGTGTTTCCGCCAGCGCCGCCCACGCCACCCAATCCCTTCGCCGGTCCTCCGCCCGATGAAAAGAAATTCGGCGACGAGCAGATTGCAAAGATTCGAAACATCCTTGCTAACAATGGTCGCGTGATGTTTGTATCCACGTGGGATCTGAGACCCACGGGCGGCATGTTCGGTGGCGGCGGCTATGCGCCGGTGCCCTATGCCTACGAAAAGCTGCTCTCCGAAGACTGGGGTCTTGAAGTCGACACCGGTCGGCGCATTTGCTACCTGTTGCCGGATTCCAAAGCGCCAGACACCTACGGAGTGTCGATCCTTCGCTTCAACTACATGCCGGTCAGCGGGTTTTCCGATGCAGATCTCGGCCGTCCGCTCCGCGGCACGCGATTTCTGGTGAACAATGCCTGCCCGATCATTCAGAAACCGGCAACGCCACAAGGCGTAACGCTGTCGAGAGTTCTCTCGATTCCAGAATCCGAAACACACTTCGCTCCTGACATTCGCAGCCTTATGAATATTGTGCAGACGGTCATGGACCCTGACAGCGATGGCCTGGTGCAATTACCCAACGTCACCCGAGGTCCGTTCGACTTGATGTTCACGGGTGAACGCAAGGAAGGCTAGAAGGATAAGGGCCGCATCGCGTTGATTTCATTTGGTGTGACTTTGTCTGACGGCTTCCTTGATCGACCGATCATGGCGGACAAGAGCTCGCGATTCAAATTCCTGCCGCCGCCACGCGAGGCGCTCGATCTGGTGGTGAATTCGATCTACTGGCTGCAAGGTCAGCCCAAGCGCATCTCGCGCGGGCCGATCATGAACCCAACGGTCGAGCCGATCGACAAGGGCACCAAGCCCCTGCTCTCCTGGCTGGTCTACGGCATCTGGCCGATCCTGATTTTCCTGCCGGGTATTTTTCTGTGGTATGTGAGAAGGAAGTGAGATAGAGCCGTTGGCTAACAGCTAATGGCTTCTTGAGATCAACCCATGAATTCCAAGACAACGATTGGATTAGTCATCGCCCTGCTCATTGCGACCGGGGCCATCTGGTGGGTCAGTCGTAGCGAGACCAACACCACGACGACTCCCAAGTCCACCGAACCCAAGGCACTCTTCGACAAACCCATCGAAGACCCCGTCGCCTTCGAAACCGTGAAGGGCGCCGATGCGTTCGTCTTCGAGAAGGTCGGCGATACCTGGCGAATGAAGTCGCCGCTGAAGTCAGCCGCACAAAGCTCCACCGTCGCGTCCGATGTTTCGCGGCTGACCGGCTTGAAGTCGTCCAAGTCATTCGCCGCCTCAGACCCTGAACGGCCGTCGGACAAGCAGACGTCGCTGGCCAACCCGTTGCGCGTGGTCAAGCTGACCGGCAAGGATGGCCGCTCGCAGGTGCTCAAGATCGGCGCGCTGCAGGCCCTGGCGACGAAGACATATGTACAAAAGGAAGGCGACGACACGATCTACCTGGTCGATGGCGATCTGGCGAGCGATTTCAACCGCCGCCTAACCGATTATCGCGGGACGAAGATCGTCGATGCCCCGGTCACGGAAATCGTGAAGCTGGAGGCCGCCGGCGCAGCCTCGTGGAGCCTGAGCAAGACCGACGCCACCTGGACACTGGAGGCCCCAATCAAGGGACGGGCCGATCAGGCCAAGGCGGCGGCCCTTGCGGGCGCGGTTGCGAATCTGGCCGCGCAGAACTTTGTCGAAGACGCACCGCAGAGCCTGCGTGTTTACGGCCTCGACGCACCGGCCATGACGCTCGCCGCCACGGTTGAGAAAAAGACACCGCGTCCGCCGCCCGCCCCGCCGGCCTCGATGCCCTCCGTGCCCGAGTTCGATACCGAAACGCGCGTCATCAAGTTGCGCTTGGGCGGAACGGCCGACGAGAAGGTCTTCGCTCAATTGGAAGATCCTGAAAATCCGGCAGTTTTCCAGATTCCCAAGGCGACTTTCACTCAGCTGGCTGTGCCGCTGAGCGACCTGCGTGACAAGCGCATCACCGATGCCGCGACCGCGAAGGCCCAGAAGATCGCCATCACGCAGGGAAGCAGCAAGACCGAATTGGTTAAGAACGCGGGCCGCTGGGAAATCGCCTCGGCCACCGGCGGCGCGGCTCAACCCGCAGACATGACCGCCGTCGATGATCTGCTCAAGGCCGTCGCGGGTCTCAATTCACTGGGCTTTGAGCAAACTGCCGAGCCGGCATTCGGACTCTCGTCGCCGCGCGCTGAAATCGAATTGACCATCGAGGGACGCACGACGCCCTCGCGTATCGCCATCGGCGGGCTCACGCCGAGTAAGACCGGCGCCTATGTGCGCAGCCTGGATGAAGACTTCATCGCCGTGGTCGCCGCCGATTCAGTCGAGCCGCTGCTCGCTGGTCCGCAGGCCTTTCTCAGCCGCGACTTGCTCGCCTTTGCCCGCGATCGCGCCGCGAAGCTGGAATTAACCCAGGGCGGAAATGCCCGCACTCTCGAGAATAAGGGCGGCCTGTGGACCTTCACCGCCCCGCTGACCGGCGCCGCCGATCCGGCTGCCGTCACCACGTTGCTCTCGTCGCTGTCGACGCTTCGCGGGCGAAAAGTCGTCGCGACCTCGGCCGATGCCGCCAAGTTCGGACTGACCGGCGCGGACGCGCTCAAGGTCTCAGTCTGGGTCAACCCCCAGCCCAAGCCGCAGCCCACCACGGCGACCGAATCTCAGCCTGTCGAGCCGGTCGAGCCTCCCACTAAGCACACCGTGGT
>CAYXEY010000346.1:0-6106 GCA_964464105.1 uncultured Planctomycetaceae bacterium | reverse complement strand
AAACCCACTACTCAAGCAGTGGTCTGAGCCGTTGGCTCGTGACGGCGCGCCGATCAATCGGGCCATGCGCCAATGGCCGACTCCGCCACACGTCGAAGCTCATTCCGTGTCGCGCCTCCGGCCGCCTGAACGGACATCCCTTGAATCAGGGTCGTCACGAAACGCGCCAGATCGGCTGGATCCGCCTTTTTTGGTAGATCGCCTTCTTTTCGCGCCCTCTCGAACCGTTTGCGAATCGCAACCTCGGCGCTCTCGCGCCGCGCCGCCAGCTCCTTGCGCACCGATTCGCTCGCGTCTGCACAGGATAGCGCGCCTTGGACCATCAGGCATCCACGGGGATGGCGTGCATGAGTCAGAGAATCAGCGGCGCCGAGCAGTAGACTCTCAAAAACCGACCGGGCATCCGACTGGCCCAGGGCCTCGCGAATGTACGACGCCGGACCCTCGACATATCGATCCAGGGCCTTGCGAAACAGCGATTCCTTGTTGCCGAAGGCGGCGTACATGCTCGGGCGGCTGATGCCCATGGCCCCGGTGAGGTCGGGAAGCGAGGCGCCTTCATAACCTTTGCGCCAAAAGACGATCAAGGCCCGGTTAAGAGCCTCCTCGACGTCGAATTCCCGGGGGCGTCCCTTGGCCATGATCAGCCTCCAACTCCATTATATACCGATCGATACAGAATTCCATTTGACCGGCGGCAAATCGTGATATATATTTACCGATCGGTACAGAATTAGTCAAGGTCGGAAGGGCACACAATTCCGGAGGAAATCAACATGGCACGGAAACTCGAAGGCAAAGTCGCGATCGTCACTGGCGCATCCAAGGGCATCGGTGGGGCCATCGCCCGGCATCTCGCGGCAGAGGGCGCCTCCGTCGTGGTCAACTACGCATCCAGCCGCGAAGGCGCCGATCGCGTCGTCGCTGACATCAAGGGCAAGGGCGGAAAGGCCATGGCGGTGCAGGCCAATCTCGCCAAGGAACCCGATATTCGACGGTTGTTCGCCGAGGCAAGAAGCGCTTTCGATCGATTGGACATCCTGGTGAACAACGCAGGCATTTACGAATTCGCCTCATTGGAGGCCGTGACGACTGAACACTTCCACAGGCAGTTTGATCTCAACGTGCTGGGGCTGGTCCTCGCCACACAGGAGGCGGCAAAGCTGATTGGCCCGGCCGGCGGCAGCATCATCAACATCAGCTCTGTCGCGGCCACGGCCGCTCTGCCCTCGGCATCGGTCTACAGCGCCACCAAGGCGGCGGTGAACGCGATCACGCGTTGCCTCGCGCATGAACTCGGACCACGCAAGATACGGGTGAACGCGATCAACCCGGGTATGGTCGAGACCGAAGGCGTGCGCTCAGCGGGTCTTGACGCGAGTGACTTCCGCAAACAAATCGAAGCGGAGACCCCGCTCGGACGAATCGGCCAGCCCGACGACATCGCCCCCGCGGCGGTCTTCCTCGCGTCCGACAACGCACGCTGGATCACCGGTGAGACGCTCTACATCTCCGGCGGCAATCGGTAATCTCAAAACAGGAAACGAAAGGTCCATGAGAATTTCGCAATCCTCGATTCGAACACTCCCACTCTGCGTCGTCATTGCGCTTATTTCGACGGCATGCGACCGAAAGCAGGCTCCGCGCAGTCAACCGATCCCCGAGGTCGATGTCGCCCACGCCGTGGTGCGAGAAAGCGTCGAGTGGGATGAATACACGGGGCGCTTCGGAGCAATCGACGCCGTCGAGGTACGCCCCCGCGTCGATGGTTACATCGCGGAGATTCACTTCAAGGCCGGCCAGATGGTGAAGAAGGGTGATCTCCTCTTCACGATCGACCCGCGCCCCTTTCAAGCCGACCTCGATCGCACCATGGCCGTCGTGAAATCGGCACGGGCCGAGCTTGAACATGCCGAGTTCGAACTCAAACGCATTCAGGGGCTTCAAAAGGAATTCGTCGCTCCGGAAAAGGAGCTTCGCGACGTCATCTTCGCCGAGCAGCGGGCCCGTGCTGCCGTCGATCGCGCTCTCGCCGATCAGAAACTGGCCGAGCTGAACATGGAATGGAGCCGCGTGGTTGCACCCATTTCCGGTCGAATCAGCCGCGAGACCGTCACGGTCGGCAATCTCGTGCACGACGGCGCGTCGGACGCAACCGTCCTCACCAACATCGTGTCGATTGATCCCATCTACTGCTACTTCGATGTGGACGAACAGGCCTACCTTAAATACACACGCATGTCGCAATCCGGCGAGCGGGTCAGCTCGCGTGAAAAGGCCAACCCGGTCAAGGTGGCCCTATTCGATGAATCGGAATTCGTTCACGAAGGCCACATGGACTTTGTCGACAACGTCATCGATTCCATGACCGGAACGATCCGGGCCCGCGCGGTCTTGCCAAATCCCGGTGGAATGCTGGTGCCTGGCTTGTTTGCGCGTCTGCGGCTGATCGGCAGCGGCATACAGAAGATGACCTTCGTGCCCGACGCGGCGATCGTGGCCGATCAGACCGCCCGCATGGTCCTGGTGGTCGACGAAAAGAACGTCGTGCATCCCAAGCCAGTGGTACTGGGACGTCTGCAAAACGGGCTTCGCCGTATCAAGTCTGGCCTCGAGGGAACTGAAACCCTCATCGTTCGTGGCGTCCAGCGTGCTCGCCCGGGCATGACCGTCAAGCCGGTGCCCTGCACGGTGTGCCCCGCCGGATGGAAGCCGGATGAGAATCCCACGACTCAGCCGGCTCCGCTCTCCGCCTCGATGCCCACCAGCGGAGGTGCGCCGTGAAATTCGCGCACTTCTTCATCGATCGGCCGATCTTCGCGGCGGTGCTGTCAATCGTCTTGATGATCGTCGGCGGCATCGCCTATTACACTCTGCCGATCGCACAGTTTCCTGATGTTGCTCCGCCCACGGTGATCGTGCGGGCCAGCTACCCTGGCGCGACCGCCCAGACCGTGGCAGACACAGTCGCCACGCCGCTCGAACAGGAGATCAACGGCGTCGAGGACATGCTCTATATCTCCTCGATCTCCACCAATGACGGACAGACCAAGATCACCGCGACCTTCAAACTGGGCACTGATCTCGACAAGGCCCAGGTGCTCGTGCAGAACCGGGTGAACATCGCGGTTCCCCGACTCCCCGAAGAGGTGCGTCGACTCGGCATTACCACCGACAAGGAATCGCCCGACCTGCTGATGGTTTGTTTTCTTTACTCGCCGGGCGGCACCTTCGATCAGCTTTACATCAGTAACTATGCGATCTTGCAAATGCGGGATGAGTTAGCACGCGTCGACGGCGTCGCCAAAGTGAACATCTTCGGGGCCCGCGAATACAGCATGCGCGTCTGGCTCGATCCCGAGCGTCTGGCGAATTACGACTTGAGCGCTGCCGATATCGTCAGCGCCCTTCAGACGCAGAACGTGCAGGTCGCGTCCGGCTCGCTGGCCCAGCCACCCGCGCCGACGGGCATGGCATTTCAGTTGATCGTCAATACGCAAGGCCGCTTCACCGAGGCGGAGCAATTCGGCAACGTGATTGTTAAAAGCGGCGAGGGCGGGCGCGTCGTGCGGGTGAAGGATGTCGCACGTGTCGAGCTGGGCGCCCGCGATTACCTCACCAACAGCTACTTCAATGGCGAGCCGGCGGTCGCCATGGTCATCAGCCAGCGGCCCGGATCAAACGCCCTGGCCACGGCCGATGCGCTAAAAAAGACATTTGCAGAACTCGGGAGCCGCTTTCCAGCGGGCCTGGAGTACAACATCGGCTACAACCCCACCGAGTTCATCGCCGAATCGGTCGAAGCCGTCGAACACACCGTATTCGAAGCGGTCATTCTCGTCGTCGTCGTCATCATCGTGTTTCTTCAGAACTGGCGGGCAGCTCTCATTCCGCTCGCCGCCATTCCCGTTTCACTCATCGGCACCTTCGGCGTCATGGCCGCATTCGGGTTCTCACTGAACAATCTCTCGCTCTTCGGACTCGTGTTGGCCATCGGCATCGTCGTCGATGATGCGATCGTGGTGGTGGAAAACGTGGAGCGCTGGATCGCCCAGGGGCTCTCGCCGCGCGAGGCTGCATACAAATCGATGGAAGAAGTCACCGTCGCGGTCATCGCCATCGCCTTCGGACTGTCAGCCGTGTTCATCCCGACCGCGTTTATCTCCGGAATCAGCGGCCAGTTCTATCGCCAGTTCGCCCTTACAATTGCCACCGCCACGTTGATCTCCGCATTCAATTCACTCACGCTCAGCCCCGCGCTGTCCGCGCTCTTGTTGAGGGCCCACAGCGGCAAGTCCGGAATCTTTGATCGACTTTGGAGCCTGCTGCTGGGCTGGTTTTTCAGGCTCTTCAATCGCACTTTCGACTGGGCGCAAAATGCCTTTGTGAGGGCGTTGCGCCGGACGCTCCGCCACGCGCTGGTTGCCCTTGTGCTTTATGTCGGTCTTGTTGTCCTGACCGGCGGGATGTTCAAGTCCGTGCCCACGGGTTTCATTCCGCAGATGGACCAGGGCTACGTGATCGTCGCGATTCAACTGCCCGACGGCGCTTCGCTCGAGCGCACCGATCATGTGGTTCAACAGGCGAGCACGATTCTGCGAAAGATCCCGGGAATCACCCGCACTATCGGGTTCTCTGGTTTCTCAGGCGCTACGCAGACCAACGCCACGAACGCCGGCGCGCTCTATTGCGCCCTTGGCGATCAACGCGAGCGCGACCGGAATGGCCGCTCGCTGCCCGTTTTGCTTACCGAAGCCCAGCAGCACCTGTCGGAAATCAAAGACGCCATGATTGTCGTGCTGCCCCCGCCCTCCGTGCGCGGCATCGGCACGCTGGGCGGCTTCACCTTCGAAGTGCAGGACCGCGGAGGCGCCGGCAGCATCGAATTGCAGAACGCGACCGACGCGCTGGTCGCCGCCGCCAACAAAGATCCGCATCTCGCCAACGTCTTTACCCTCTTCCGCGCCAGCTCGCCGCAGGTCTACGCCGACATCGATCGCACCAAGGCCGAAATGCTTGGTGTTGCAACGGACGACGTGTTGCGAACCCTCAGCATCTACATGGGCTCAGCCTATGTGAACGATTTCAATCTGTTCGGACGCACTTTCCGCGTCGTATCACAGGGCGACGCACCCTTCCGCCTGGAATCGAAGGACATCGCAAAATTGCGCACACGCAGCCGCACCGGCGCGATGGTGCCACTCGGATCCTTGACCACTTTTAAAGACGTCGTCGGACCCGAGTTCGTTGCGCGCTACAACCTCTATCCGGCATCCGAGATCAACGGCAATCCGGCCCCAGGCGCATCGACGGGACAGGCCATTGCCGCGATGGAGCGGCTTGCGGCCGACACACTTCCGCGTGGTTTCGGTTACGAATGGACCGGTCTCTACTTCCAGCAACTGCTGGCCGGCAACACCGCGTTGTTCATCTTCCCATTGTGCGTGCTGTTCGTGTTTTTGACTCACTCCGCTGAATACGAAAGCTGGGGCCTCCCGCTGATCATCATTCTTATTGTGCCGATGTGCCTGCTCTGCGGAATCACGGGAGTCTGGCTTCGCGGACTGGACAACAACATCATCACGCAGATTGGATTCGTCGTGCTGGTGGGCCTGGCCTGTAAGAATGCCGTGCTCATTGTGGAATTCGCCAAGCAGCAGGAAGAGCACGGCAAGGGTCCGTTCGAAGCCGCCGTGGAAGCGGCGCGGCTGCGCCTGCGCCCGATTCTCATGACCTCCTTCGCATTCATTCTCGGCGTCGTCCCGCTGGTGGTCGCGCAGGGATCGGGGTTTGAAATGCGGCAGGCCCTGGGAACAACCGTGTTCTGGGGAATGCTGGGCGTCACGGTGTTCGGACTGTTTCTGACGCCGGTCTTTTATATTACCGTGCGCGCGCTTTCGCGGCGGAAGGTCGAAGCAGTCCATGCCGCGCCGGCCAATGAGGTGGTCACAACCGGCCCTGCTTCATAGAGTCGATCTCGCAGCCCAATTCCTCCGCAACAGCATGGTGGAACGCCTGCCGGGAAGGCTCATCCTCAAGAACGGAAAGATCCTTGGGTGCAATGAATCCCGAGTAGCACGAGGCACTCTGGCGAAAAACGTCGGCC
>CAYXEY010000345.1:0-6112 GCA_964464105.1 uncultured Planctomycetaceae bacterium | reverse complement strand
CCTATGGGCGACGCGTATGACTACCGCGATGATGTTGCCGGTGCTGCCACTGCTAGACGCGCTCGGCTTCGAGGCCATCGAATACACCTCCGCAGCCGCCATGGAGGTTTGCATACGGCACCTCAAGGAAAATCCATGGGAGCGCATGCGGCTGGTTCGGCAGCAAGTTAAGCAAACGCCGCTCGGCATGATCTGCGCGCCGGTTTTTAGCGTGAGCAGCAAGGGGTTGCTCCCGGACGACCTGCTTGAGCTTTACCTCAAGACTTGCGCCCGCAATGGCATTCACTCCTTCTTCCTACTGGACGGCCTCAACGACATGAGGAACCTGGAGGTGCCGATCCGGGCAGTAAAAGAAGCGGGAGGGCGGGCGCTCCCGAGCATCACTTACTCCATAAGTCCGGTGCACACGGATGAGCACTTCGCGAGCAAGGTTGCAGACCTCAAGCGGTTCGGGGCGGACGCAATAGTGCTCAAGGACCCGAGCGGCATTCTTACGCCGGAACGGGTGCGAACCCTAGTGCCGGCCTTGCGCCGGGCGGGGGAGGGGATGCCGGTCTACTGCCACTCGCATTGCAGTACCGGATTGGGACCTGCGAACAACCTAGAGGCGGTAACGTCGGGGGCCACGGGTATTTGGACCGTAGCGGAACCACTCGCGAATGGCTCATCGCTTCCGAATACCGAATCCATGGTTCGCCACTTGCGTCGCATGGGGCACAGCGTCGAATTCGACGATCATAAGCTGCGCCAGGTTGCGGAGCATTTCCATCGGGTCGCGGTGCGACACGGGAAACCCCTCGGACGGCCTGCTGAATACGACCCAGTGTGCTACATACACCAAATGCCAGGCGGCATGGTCAGCAACTTCCTCGCCCAACTGGCACAGCTTGGCATACAAGACCGATTCGAGCAGGTCCTGGAGGAAATTCCCGCCGTTCGCTCGGACCTCGGCTGGGCGATCATGGTTACGCCTTTCTCGCAAATCATCGCCACTCAGGCAGCAATGAACGTGTTGTACGGGCGGTACAAAGTCATCCTGGGTGAGGTCAAAATGCTGCTCCTCGGCTGGTACGGCGAAACGCCGTCACCCGTAGATGCCAACCTCGTCGACCGCGTGAGCGACGGCGCCGAGCGGATCAATGCACGGCCGGGAGCCGTGACGCCTCCCGCGCTCGATCGAATCCGAGCAAGCCACGGAGATTTTCGCTCAGACGAGGAGTTGCTGCTGAATGCCTTCTTCATGCCAGAAGCACTTAAGGCCATGTACGACAGCGGGCCAATTCGTCTTGACGACCTTACCGCCGAGCATTCGTTGGTAGGGCTCGTGCGGGAAGTGGCGAAGAACAAGGGAATCACCCGCTTTCGCTGGATCAACTAACGCCGGCTCATTGACAGGATCGCTTTTCAACGCGGATTCATAATCAAAGGAGAATCTCTCGTGATCAACACAGATGCAATGGTGCTGAGACAAATGAAGATCACTCTGGTCGCTGCCGCGATGGGTGTTGGGGCAGTTATTGCCACACATGCAATGGCCGCCGACAGCACCAAGATCTATGACATGCGTATGGGAAACATCACGGCAAAGGACACGCAAGAGCGCCTGGCCGAGAGGTTCATTGAGCTGGTGGAGCAAGGGTCGAAGGGGCGAATCGACGGGAAACTATACACGGCCGCTGCGCTCG
The DNA here is from genome assembly GCA_964464105.1 of uncultured Planctomycetaceae bacterium. Lineage (GTDB taxonomy): Bacteria > Planctomycetota > Phycisphaerae > UBA1845 > UTPLA1 > CAYXEY01. The sequence continues at coordinate 4,427 of CAYXEY010000345.1, read as the reverse complement.
GGCCGAACCGCGAAGTCATGACTGGACTCCAGATCGGTTCCGTGCAGGCCTATATTGTGCCGCTCGCCAATTTGAGCTCATTCGTACCGCAGGCCGGGGTTTTCGAGATGCCTTGGCTCTATCCCGGCAACTCGGTGAAGGAAATCACGAATAACATTACCCAGGCAATGCAGGGAAACGCGGCGACCGAACTCAAGCGCCTTTCCGAGCAGAAGGGCTTCCACATTGTGTCGCTATTCGGCATTAGTCCCCAACTTGTTTTCTCCAGCGCCCCGATTAAGGGCTTGGCGGACTTCAAAGGGAAGAAGCTGCGCACCGTCCCCGGCGATGAACATCTGGAAACGGTCAAGAACTGGGGCGCCATCGGCGTCGACATGGCCCTTCCGCAGGTCTATACCGCGACTCAGCAGGGTGTGGTCGACGGCTTTGATCTCCCGCCGGACGTCACGTTGCAGTTGAAGTTCCATGAAGTCGCGCCTTATGTGTTACATACCCTGCATAATTCGCTCGTCGAGATGATCGTCGTCAGCAACACTTGGTACGCGAGCCTTCCGGGCGATCTGAAGATGGCCGTCGACGAGGCGGGCAAGGAGCTCGAGCGGATCGGAACCCAGGCGTACATCGAGTCGCAGGAAAAGGCCATAGAAGCCCTGAAGCACAATAGCAAGATTAAGTTTACGGAGTTGCCGGACGGGGACATGCGAAGCATGAGACAACTCAACCAAGACGGAATCTGGGAAAAAATCGCAAGCGAACCCGTTAGAGGGCCGATGTTCAAGACATTGCTTAGTGATATCGAGAAGCTTTCGACGCCATCCTCACACGGGCGATAGCGCTTTTCGTCATGGCCATGGGCGACTCGCGACAACTTGACTCGACACGCAACCGCGGCGCCGTCGCCCGCGCCGCCGCCATGCTGCACTCCCTTGATATCCTGATCATGTGGCTCTTGACGGCTGTTGTCGGTCTCATCTTCGCCTGCATGATGGTTGCAGTGTTCGTGGCAGTGATTTTTCGCGAGGCGTTCGGGCTGCCGTTCCCCTGGTTCGCTGACGTCTCGCGCTACTCCCTTATCTGGCTGGTTTTCCTGGGTTCGGCGGTATTGGCGCGTCGAGGCGAGCACATATGCATCGATCTGCTGCACAAGGCGCTGCCCCCATTAGGAAGGCGTTTAGTCAATATCACCGTCTGCATTGTCGGAATCGTTCTCTCTAGCTATTTCGCGTTCCTTGGGACGCGCTTCACAGTTCTGGCGTTCCAGCAAGGCCAAACAAGCGCGAGTACTTATCTGCCAGCATGGATCGGCTACCTTGCGATCCCGCTCGGATTGGGTTTAATGGCGCTTGCATATTTGCTTTACCTCGTCGAAGTCCTGCTTCCAGGAAACCATCGGTTCCGCCTGCTAGGTGGCACGTTTGGGCGGTAAGGCGCGGCGCATGGTTGCAGGGGACATCTCATGCTGATCCTTGGGCTCGCGCTCAGCGTGCTGCTGCTCGTTTTCGGTTATCCGATTTGGATGGCATTTCTTGTCTTTTCATTGCTGCTGCTCTCCGGCTTGCCTCCCGAGGTCCTGGCGATCCGCCTATTCAATAGCCTGGACGTGGATGCGCTGCTTGCGGTTCCCGGCTACGTCTTCGCGGCGGAAATCATGGTGCGAAGCGGGATGGCACAGCGGCTCATCGATTGGGTGGCTAACTTCTTCGGCCGAGTCCCAGGTGGCATGCCTATCACGACCATAGCCGGCGCCGAAGCGTTCGGCGCCATTTCTGGCTCGAGCACAGCAACTATCGCCGCCCTCGGCAAGGTGATGTATCCCGCGCTGCGGCAAGATCGGTATGGGGATGACTTCTCGCTCGGGCTGGTAACCTCTATGGGCGCCATCGCCCTGATCATCCCTCCGAGCATCACGATGATTCTGTACGGCGCGTTGGCACCGGCATCCGTGGGGAAGCTGTTTCTCGCCGGCATCATTCCCGGAATCCTGATCGGACTCGTCGTGGCCGCCTACGCGGTTTGGTATGCGCTCAAGCACGACGTCCGCTCGCATGCTAGAGGCTTGAGCTGGTCGGCGATTGGCCGGTCCACGAAAGCTGCGGCGTGGACACTCGGCGCCCCGCTCATCATCTTTGGGGGCATCTATACAGGCTTCTCTACCCCCACCGAAGCATCCGTTGTTCTATCCGTGTACGCAGTCGTGATTGCGATGCTGGTTCACCGGGATCTCGATCTAAGTGGGCTATGGCAGGCGACACTCGAGTCCGCGCTTCTGACCGCAAAGATTTTCATCATCGTTGCCGCCGCTTCGGCATTTTCGGTCGTCCTGGTGCTGGAGAACATTCCGCAAGCGCTCGTAGACATTGTGCTTACCTTAGAGCTCAGCCCCGTGACAATCCTGTTGACGGTGAACCTGGTGCTTCTCGTGGTCGGAATGTTCATGGACCCTAATTCGGCGCTCGTGGTGTTTGTTCCGCTGCTGGTCCCTCTCGCGACGGCCGCAGGCATAGACGTCATTCACCTGGGCATCATCGTCACGGTCAATCTGGCGATCGGGATGTTTACGCCGCCATTTGGCATCAACCTCTTCGTCAGCAGCAGCATATTCAATGCTCCGATGACGCGTGTCATCTGGGGGTGCGTGCCATTCATATTTCTATACTTGGGGGCGCTGGGTGCAATTACGTACATCCCCCAACTATCGCTCTGGCTGCCGAGCTTCTGGCAATAGTGGATGACAGGACGCGATTATGGAAATATCTATCGACGATCTACAAGCGATACTCAAGATCTTCCGCGATTCCGATCTGGAGCAGATGTATATCGAGATCGGAGATCTCAAGTTCGAGATATCTAAGGCCGGGGGTGTGATCTCCTCTGCGCCGGTGCGGAAAGCACAGCGATCGGCCGGGCCGTCGCCCGCGCCGCTGCAGCTTGAGCAGCAGGGCGAAGCAGAAGTCCCGGCCACGGTGCAACCAGCTGTTTCTAGGCTTGGTGAGCGGACTGGCCTTATCGCGATTGACGCGCCGACCCTCGGTGTGTTCTGCCGCCGGCCCGCGCCAGATCAGGAGCCGTTCGTACAGATCGGGGGGGCGGTCCGCACCGGGGACCCGGTCTGCATCATCGAAGTAATGAAGCTCTTCCATCGAGTGGAAAGCCATCACAGCGGTCGCATCGTCGAAATCTGCGTTGAGGACGGAGCGATGGTCGAGTTCGGGCAGACGCTCATGTGGATGAAGTCGGACGCGCAATGATTCGGCGGGTACTCGTTGCGAACAGAGGGGAGATCGCTGTACGCGTCATCCGCGGCTGCCGGGATCTCGGCATGGAAGCTATCGTGGCGCATTCCGACGTGGACCGCGATTCCCTGGCGGTACGCCAAGCGGATCGTGCGGTGTGTATCGGCGCGGCGCCACCGCGCTCCAGTTACTTAAACATGGAGGTCATCCTGGCGGCGGCAAAGGCCGTGCGGGCGGACGCTATTCATCCCGGCTATGGATTCCTGTCGGAAAACGCCGCTTTTGCGCAAGCGTGCCAGAAGGCGGGGACGGTGTTTATCGGACCATCGGCCGCAGCGATCGCGCTTATGGGGAACAAGCTTGAGGCCCGAAGGGCGGCCGCCGATGCGGGCGTCCCCGTCCTTCCGGGGTCATTCGCCCTTGTTCAGGATCCGGAGCAGGCAACGGCCGTGGCGCGAAGCATTGGTTTTCCGGTCCTGCTCAAGGCTTCCGCCGGGGGTGGTGGCCTGGGGTTGCGCCGCGTCAACGATGCAACGGAGTTCTCCCATGCTTTGGCGATGAGCGCCAACGAAGCACAGCAGGCCTTCGGTGACGGTGCGCTTTACATCGAAAAGTACATTCCCAACGCCCGGCACATTGAAGTGCAGATTGTCGCGGACCATTCCGGCCGCCTAGTTGAACTTGGCGAGCGCGATTGCTCGATCCAGCGCCGTTATCAGAAGCTGATCGAAGAATCCCCATCGCCCTGCGTCTCGCCTGCGCTCCGAGACGAAATGGCAGCTGCCGCAATTCGCCTAGTGCGGCGCATCGGCTACACGAGCGCCGGAACCATCGAATTCCTTCTTGACCAAGATACGCGGCGCTTCTACTTCATTGAGATGAACACGCGCTTGCAGGTCGAGCATCCGGTCACCGAGATGGTGACCGGTTTGGACATCGTGGCCTTGCAGCTCCTAATCGCCTCGGGAATGCCGCTGCCTGTTGCGCAGGAAGATGTGCGCTTCCGCGGCCACGCGATCGAGTTCCGCATCAACGCGGAGGATCCGGCCGCTGACTTCCAGCCATGTGCCGGCCGCTTGGCCGGGCTGTCTTTGCCACTGGGCCCCGGAGTGCGGGTAGATACGCACTGTTACGAAGGGTACACGGTACCGCCGTTTTACGATTCCCTACTCGCAAAGATAATCGTTCATGGCG
>CAYXEY010000344.1:0-6121 GCA_964464105.1 uncultured Planctomycetaceae bacterium | reverse complement strand
CTGGACCTCCCCGCCGGGGTCCGACCGTTCCCGTTCCTCCTCGAGGCGGCGGACCGCGACGGTTCCGGGACGCTGACCTCGGCCGAAGTCCTCGCCTGGCGCGTCGCGATCCTCGCGCAGCTTGCTGATCTTGTCCGAGTACTGACCGGCGCGAATCGCCGTCAGGTGCTTGAGCAGCGCCTCGTCGTGGACGGCTTGCTTCTGGGCGATGCCTTCCGAGAGATCGCGAATGCTCCGCCGCAAGGTCAGGATATTCTTGTTGTTGCCGGTCACAACGGCGGCCAACTGGTTGGTCATGCCCAGGAAGGCCTCGGAGCAAAGCGTCGCCGCCTTCTTCAGCGATCGGTAAATCACATTGCGCTGCGTCGGCTCAGAGCCGCTCTGATTGATCTCATCGATCTGCGTGCGAATCTTGCCCCAAGTGGCCCGCGAATCCGTATCGAGCCGCAGGATCAGGTCCTCCGCGGCGCGCTGATACTCCATGAGCAACCCGACGTCGCCGCCATTCCATTTGCGAATCTTCGGAGTCAGCTCGCCCAGTTCCTGCGAGAACGCGCGAATCTGATCGCGCAGGTCAGACGTATCGACTGCAATCTGCTCCAACTGCTGGAGGATCTCGCGGTCGCGCTGCTCCTTGCGACGGGCATCGACCTGACCGCGGAACTCGCCGACGGTCTTTTCGTAGTTCGCCAGCGGCGCGGCGGCCGCATCGAGGCACTTCACCATCTGTCCATGCAGGTTCATGGCGAAGGCCGCCCGCTGATCCATCTTCTGGCTCAGCTGCACATCGCCCTTGTAAACTGCATTGCGCTCAGCCTCGCTCGGCGTTATCGCCGCATCACTGAGCGGTTTCGACTGGGCCTCGTCGAGCGCGGCCTGAGCCGCATTGACCGCCGCGACGGCTGCATCCAATTCGCGCTTCAGCTCGCCCTGCGTCCGCTCCACCTCGCGGGCCTGCGGATCGGCATCCAACGCGACCTGGAAACCCTTGAGCTTGTCGCGCGCTGCCTCAAGTTCCGTGCGCCGGGCATTCCGAAGCTCAGTCAGCTCGGTGAGCCGCCGGGCGACTTCGGCCTGCGACTTGGCTTCCTTATCGAGCTCCGCGCTATAGGCCGCGCCAATGTCCTTAAGGAACGACTCGGCAACCGGAATAGTCGAGTTGGAAGCCTCGACTGTTAGTATTAACTTGCGATTATCTTCATCCTTGGAAATTTCAAAAAGCCCCAGCTTGGGGAGTTTTTCTAATTCGGCGACTTTCTTGCTTCGGACCTCCGCTTCCGAGCGCACGATTGCAGCCCTGTGATCGTCCATCCGCACCTTTGAAGAGTGCGCATCTGAGCGGAAGCCGACGATGCCCGTGACCTTTACGTTTTCAGCAGGCAGCATCGCGTACATCGCCGCGGCGCAGCCAATGCCCATGATGCACGCCAGGGCAATCGGCATCCCCGTCAGTCTGCGCCGCAATGGCAGCGGCGTTGAGACGACCGGCATCGAACGCGATGCCACCGTGGTGCTTGATTTAGACGGGATGATCTCATCCTGCTCAATTCCCGCCACGCCCACGGCGGCGCCGGCCAGCATGCGCATCTCCGCGGTGGCCTCATCCAGCTCGGCGGCCCGCGCATTCAACACTTGCTCGCGTTCATCCAGCTCGCGATGCCGCGATTCCAGCACGGCCGTGCGGGCTGCCTCGTCGACATCCACATCGATGCCCGGTTCGCGCTCGGTGGCGATTAACTGGCGGCGCGATTCGAACTCACGACGCATGGCGTCGAAGTCCTCGCGCTCCGCCCGCAGCCGGGCATGCTCGGCGTTCAACGTCATCTGCCGCTGGCGCAGCTCATCCAACTGGGCATCCCATTGCGCCTGCGTGGCACGCGTCTCTTCGCTGACCGACGCGCTGCGCGTGGTCGCATCCTGCTCCGCCAGCTCGCGCCGGCGGCGAATTTCATTTTCGAACTTGCTCAAGCGATCCTGAATGTCGCGTTCGACCTCTTCCAATCGCTGCCGGGCACGCTGCTCCACTTCCTGCTCTCGATGAGCGGCGGCCTTCAGCCTGTCAGACAACTCCGCCTCGACGCGCTGGCGCACTTCCGACAGCGCGGCCTCATGCGTGGCGTGTTCCTCGGCTTCAAGGGTGGCGCGCTGTGATGCAACTTCGGTTTCGAACTCGCGCATCCGCCGCTCAAGCGCCGCCTTCTGCTCGGCGATCTGCGCCTCGGCCTGACGCCGTGCGGTCATGACGTCGTCGCGCTCGTTCTCCATCGCCTCTGCGAAGGCCTTGCGCTCCTCCTCCAACTGGCGCCGACCGGCCTCGATGCGGGAGAGACTGTCGTCGAAATCGTGGGCCTTGCGCCGCACGGCCTCTTCGGCAACCGTAAGCTCTGCGGCACGGGCGAGCGTGGCCTTCTCAAGCGCGGCCAGCTCTTCTTCACGGGCGCGAAGCTCGCCGCGCATCGAGTCGGTCTGCTCCATGAGCACCGACAGGCGCTGGGCCTCCTCGCTGCCGCTCATCTGCGCGTTCAGCAGCTCCTGGCGCTGCTTTTCGATGTCGGAATATTCCTCTTCGAGACGGGTGCGGTATTCCTCTAGCTTGCGAGCGTGCTCCGCCAGCTCGAGCTCGCGCTCGGTCACGACCTTTTCGCGCGACTCGACATCGCGGGCCCCGGCCTGATAGGTTCGCTTGGCCTGATCCAGGCTTTCTCTTTCAACCTTGAACGCGTCCCGCTCGTTGGCAAACTGCCGCTGCTCGTCGGCCAGGGTTTCGCGATCGGCATCGACCGCGGTTCGCATCTTGCGGGTCCGCTCGATCTCCTGCTCCAACTGCTTACTGCGCAGATCGAGGGCGGCGACATCGTCAATCAGTCGGCGCTTGCGGCTGCGCAGGCGATCACGGGTCTCCATGAGCTGCCGGCGGATCAGGTGGTTCTCGTCGACGCCGGTCTTCAACTCGGCCTGCAACCGCTCGATTTCAGCCTGGGCCGATTCGACGGACGACCGCTCGGTGGAAAGCTCGCGACCCTGGTCGCGGTTCATCAGTTTTTCGCGTTCGAGGCGCGACCGTTCGGCTTCGAACTCGGATACCCGCGTGGCGAACTCGGCTTGGCGGCGGGCAAAGGCGTTCTGCTGCTCGTCGACATGCGACTTGAACAACTCCAGCGAGGAGCGTTCCGCGGCGAGCTTGTCGGCCGCAGCGTTCAAGTCGGACTTCTCGCGCACAATCGCCCGCTCGCGCTCCGCGAACTGCTCCTGGGACTGTCGCACCGCGTTCTGCTCGATCTCGAGCTGAGCGACGCGCTCAGCCAGCGAGCGGGTCTGCGATTCCAATGACGCGGCGGCCGCGGCATGCGCCGCCTGCTCGGCAACGAGCGCCTTGCGATCCTGCTCCATTTCCTCGCGACTTTGCCGCACGCGCTGCTCAAACGCCTCGGCCCGGGCCATACGCTCGTCGAGGGCGTGGGCCTTCAGTTCGGAATCGCGGCGCTCAGCATCGAGCTGCAGCCGCATGGTCTCGAGTTCGCGGCGATGCTGCTCGACTTCCTCCAGGTGCTGCTCGTGGGCCGTGACGCGCTCCGACAGCAGCAGTTCGCGGCTGGCCAGCACATTTGAAAGCGCGCTCAATTCAGAGCTGCGCTCGTCGAGCACCTTGATCTTGCGATCCAGCTCGCGGACTTCTTCGCGGGCCTCGGCCACGCGACGGGCGTCCTCTGCGAGTTCCTCGCGGCTTCGCTCAAGTTGCTCTTCGCGCTTGCGAAGCTGGGCCTCGCGGGCCTCGATTTCGGTCGCCTGACCGGCAAGCAGTTCGCGTTCTGACTTCAGACCCGACCGGCCTGACAGCAATTCCGCGAATCGCGCCTCCAGCTCGGCGGAGCGCTGATCGATCTCCTGCTGCCGAACCAGAATCGCGCCGCGGGCCTTCTCGGCTTCCTCGCGATGGGCTTCAAGGGCCGCCGCATCCGACTCAATCCGGGCCTGCCACTCAACAAGCCGGGCATTGCGTGTTTCCAGCGCCGCCGCCAACTGCGTGACTTCCGATTCCGTAGAAGCATGGGCGTCGAGCCGGGCGAGCAGATCCTGCTCACGCACGGCCAGCGCAGTCTCCTTCTGCTCGATTTCGGCGGCCCGGGTGCGAATGTGATCGGCGACCCGCTCAAGGTCGTTCTCGCGCTGCGCCACCGCGTCGACCCGCGACTGAAACTCGGAGTCGCGGGCGGCAAGGTCGAGTTCGGCATTCGCCAGGCGGTCATTGATGCTGGCGTCGAGTTGCTCGCGCTTGCGCTTCAATTCCGCCGCGGCATGTTCTTCCAGCTCGCGCTTGCGGGCCGTGAGTTGCCGTTCGACGTCTGCAAGGCGCACGGTGAGCTCCCGCTCCCGCTCTGCGGCGGACTTGTCGATCAGGGCCAGCTTCTCGTTCAATTCGCGCTCGCGCCTGGCCGAAGTCTGATCCACCTCGAGGAGACTGGCTTCAATGGCCCGTTCCCGGGCGGCCAATGCCTCTTCGCGGCGGGCGAATTCGACCTCGCGATCGGCGAGCTGCTTCTCGATGAGGCTCCGGGCTGCAAGACGACGTTCGTCGAGAACGGCCTCGCGTTGATTGAGTTTCTCCTGAAGTTCGGACTCGCGTTGACGGAGTTCCTCCTGAAGAGCGGTCTCGCGCTGCTTGAGCTCCGCCTGGCGCCGCGCTTCCAACTCGTCGAACTCGCGCTGCAATGCCTCGCGCTGGGCCGCGTATTCGCTCTGCAACGCCTGCTGCCGGGCGGCGAATTCAAGCTGCCGCTCCTGCTCCTGAGCCGCCAGGGCGTCTTCCAATTCCCCACGACGACTCGAAAGCGTCTGGTTCTGCTCTGCAATCCGGACTTCGCTTGCCGCGTATTTCGCGTCGATTTCGCGCTGCCGGGCGGCTGCATCGCTTTCCAACGCCTCGGCCCGCGCGCGGAAGGCGGCGTCATGCTCGGCAACTCGGGCGGCGAATGCCTCTTCGAGCGCCCGCATTCGAGCGGCGACCTGCTCTTCATCACGCTTGCGATTCTCTTCGACGACTTCGGTCGCCCGGCGCTTGCGTAACTCCAGTGCTTCCTCGCGCTCGGTGAGCTGGGCTTCCTTGCGATTCAGCTCGTCGATGCGGCGGCGATTGGCGGTCTCGGCGTCGCGTTCCGCGGACTGCCTGAGCGAATCGAGCTCGCGGGCATGATCGGCGCGTGATGCTTCCAGCTCAGCCCGTTGGGCGGCGATTTCTTCCTGAAGCTTGCGCCGCTCGATCTCCAGCTCCTGCCGCACATCGTGCTGCCAGGCCTCGAATTCCTTGCGCGCCTCCAGGCTCTGTTTCTCGCGTGCGCGGGCCTGAAGCTCCTTTTCCTGATCCAGCGCTTTGCGGCGCTCGGCCATCTCCATCTCAACCTGGCGAAATCGCGACTCGTGCTCCAGCTCCAGCGCCTTGCGCCGCTCAGCCAGCTCCACCTCAATCAGTCGCGACTGCGATTCGTGTTCCAGCTCAAGCGCCCGGCGGCGCTCGGCCAGTTCATTCTCGCGCCATGCAAAGGCCGCCTCACGGCGCTCGGCGTCCTCGGCGGCCGCCTGCTCCAGGGCTTTCTGACGCTCGTCCAGTTCCGCCACGCGCTTCAGATTCGCCGCGTGCAGATCATCAAGTATGCGCTGCTGATCGGCGCGGCCCAGCGCCACTTCGGATTCAAATTCGGCCCGCAAGGCGGACAGCGCTTCACGCTCGGCCATCAGATCGGCCCGCGCTTTTTCGAGCTGATCGCGCTCGGCGTTGAACGCCTGCTGGACATCCTCACGCTGCCGGGCGGCAACCTGTTCGAGCTCCTCGCTCTTGCGCTGAATGTCGAGATGCTGCAATCGAAGCCGCTCGCGTTCGGCATCCAGGCTGACGCGGAGCGACCGGGCCCGCTCGTCCATGGCCTCCTGTGCGCCAGCGACCCGTGCCCGCAGCTCATTCAGACGCTGGTCAATCTTGCGATTCCGCGCATCGAGCGAACCATGCAGCTCCAGGTGCTGGGCGTATTTCGCCTTGGCCCGCTTGAGTTCCTCGCGGGCCTCCGTCAATTCCAGTTCCAGCCGCGCCGCGGTCTTCTGCCACATGGCAGCGCTGACTGTGTCGTCC
>CAYXEY010000343.1:0-6191 GCA_964464105.1 uncultured Planctomycetaceae bacterium | reverse complement strand
GCAGCCGCTCTTCATGACTCCGTCCGTCAGCCCGCGGTCGGCGGCGAAGTGGAAGTAGGTGAAGCAGACCTGGCCCTTGCGGAGCATGCGGCACTCGTCCGGCTGGGGCTCCTTGACCTTGACGATCATGTCGGACTTCGCGAAGACCTCGGCGGCGCCGGTCACGATCTTCGCGCCGGCTGCGGTGTAATCGGAATCGTTGAAGCCCGACCCGCCGCCCGCGCCGGCTTCGACGAGGACCTGGTGTCCGTTGCGGACGAGGTCGTTCACGCCGCCGGGGACGATGGCGACTCGGTATTCATCCGGCTTAATTTCTTTGACGACGCCGACGATCATGGTGCCTGCTCCTGCGGTGATTTGAAGCCGGGGATGGTATTCGGAGGCGGGAATTCGGGCAATATCAGGGGGCTGCGCAAGAATTGCGCGTCCTCGCGGGGTGCCACAATGCCGACGCGATGGCTGTCGGCATGGCGCACATATAGGGACAATGTCGCGCAATCGCACTGGCAGCAAGCAGCCAGTGGCACCCCCGCGTGAAGCATGCCGACGCAACAGCCGTCGGCAGGGCACCCGACCGACGAGTAGCGCGCCCACACACCAGCAGGCATGTTGACTTTTTGCATCATCTAGTTCGTTCCGCTTATGCCGCGAGCCGATACACCCTTCGAGTCCTGCGCCGGAGCGCATCCGGCGGGGTGATTGCTGCATTATTTGCGGACGGAGCAAATCGAGCCTTGTCGTCCATTGATCAAAGCAAGCCGGCGACGAATCGCGCGGCGTCGGAGGCGGAGCCGGGGTCGCTCGATGTGATTGCATCGGTGGCCCGCGGCGAGCCGGTCGTGCCATTGAAGATGCCCGGCCAGCCGGGCGCCGCGAACGATGGCCTGGGCGATGGCGCGCGGATGGCGGCGCTGGGCCGGCTGGCAGCGCGGGTGGCGCATGAGCTGAACAACCCGCTCGATGGAATTTTGCGCTATGTCAACTTGGCGCTGCGGGTGAATCAGTCCAGCGGCGGCGATGGGCGCATAAACGAGTATCTCGACAAGGCCCGCGGCGGACTCTTGCGCATGGCGCAGATCACCACGGGTCTGCTGGAGTTCAGCCGGGCCTCGCATGCCCCGCCCGAGCAGGCCACGATCAATCGCATCATTGAGGATGCGATCGCATCGATGGCAGGGCGGGCGACCGAGGCGGGCGTCATCGTGGAGCGCAGGTTTCTTGCGGATGATTTGCCCGTGGCGCGGGGCAGCAACATCTTTCAGGTGTTCTGCAATCTCATCAAAAACGCGCTCGACGCCATGCCCGAAGGTGGAACGCTGACGGCGGCCACGCGGATCGAGGCCGGCGACGTGGTGATCTCGTTTGAAGACACGGGTATTGGGTTGCCTGAAGAAGCCGACCGAATCTTCGAACCGTTCTTCACCACCAAAGCGCCGGGGCGCGGTACGGGTCTGGGGCTGGCGGTGTGTCGCGAGATCATCGAGCGCTACGGCGGGACGATCACGGCGCATCGGCGGCAGCCGGCGGGGACGGCGTTTGTCGTGCGGATACCGGAGAAGAGTTGTGGGGCCGCGCTGGCGAATACTGGAGCGAAGGAGAATTGAGACGGCGAGCCAACGAACTTAAAAGTTCGGATCTCAATTGAGATTTGAAATTTCAGAATTGAGCATCGATATCTGTCGGGAGACGTAATCATGGCGCAGGCGACGACGGCCGCGGCGACAAACTCGCGAACCACTACAACATCGGCGACGAAGCCGGCGCGTCCGCGCATTCTTGTGGTGGATGACGACAAGATCATTCTCGACTCGCTGTGCGAATTCCTGCGGCTTGAAGAATACGAAGTGGATTCGGTCAACAGCGTTGACGCGGCCTCCGCACAACTGGGGCGCAATTCTTATCAGCTGGTCATCACCGACGTGAACATGCCGCGGTCTGACGGGTTTGAGTTGCTGTCGATTCTGCGGCAGCGGCATCCCGAGGTCGTGGCGGTGGTCATCACCGGCTACGGCACGATCGAGTCGGCGGTCGAGGCGATCAAGATGGGGGCCTTCGACTATCTGACCAAGCCGATCGTGGATGATGAGATCAAGCTGGTGGTGCAGCGGGCCTTGCAGCAGCAATCACTCTTGCGGGAGAACCGCTCGCTCAAGCAACAACTGCAGCAGCGCTATGGGCTCGACAGCGTGATCGGGCAGGACTACCGCATGGTCAAGCTCTTCGACATTGTCGAAGCGGCGGCGGATACCAAGACGACCGTATTGATCACCGGCGAGAGCGGCACAGGCAAGAGCCTGATGGCCCGCGCGATTCATCAGCGATCGAGTCGGCGGGACAAGCCGTTTATCGAAGTGTCGTGCGGATCAATTCCCGAGGCCCTGCTGGAAAGCGAGCTGTTCGGCCATGCCAAGGGCAGCTTCACCGGCGCGGTGGCTGACAAGGATGGCAAGTTCAAGGCGGCCGAGGGCGGCACGATTTTTCTCGATGAGATCAACTCGGCTTCGCAGGCGTTTCAGGTGAAACTGCTGCGCGTGCTCCAAGAGCGCCGGTACGAACCGGTCGGCTCGAACAACACGATTCAGGCTGATGTGCGCGTGATCGTGGCGACGAACGTCGATTTGAACAAGGAAGTCGAAGCGGGTCGATTCCGACAGGATCTGTTCTATCGCGTGAACGTGGTGACCATCGGCATGCCCTCGCTGGTCGAGCGGCTCGGTGACATACCCAAGCTGGCCGAGAGTTTTCTGGCGCGATGCCGGGCCGACGTGGGCAAGGAAGTGGTCGATGTGACGCCCGAGGCGATGAATACACTGCAGCGCTATCACTGGCCGGGCAACGTACGCGAGCTGGAGAACTGCATTGAGCGGGCGGTGGTGTTGTGCAAGGGGCGGCACATCACGGTTGACGATCTGCCGGCCCACATTCTACAGGAGACGGCCAAGCCCAATGTCGCGGCGGCACGACCCGGCGCCGCGTGGACGCCAGCCACGCTCAAGGATGCGCTCGAGGAGCCGGAGCGGCTGATCATCGAGGCAGCGCTGCGGGCCAATGGTTGGAATCGGCAGACCACGGCCGAGGTGCTCGATATCAATCGCACCACGTTGTATAAGAAGATGAAGAAGTTCGGGCTGGAGTTTGAGCCGGGGGTGTGATAAAAGCGGAACGCGGAACGGGGAGCGCGGAACGCGGAACTACGAACCCGTGCCGCTGCGGCGCTGTTAGAATGCCGCTCATGGCGGCGGCGCTTGACATTCACGATCTGAAGAAACAATTCCGTTCGCCCGGCGGCGAATTATCAACGATTGTCGATGTGCCTCGATTCACGCTGGAGGCCGGCGGTCAGGTCGCCATTCGCGGGGCAAGCGGATCGGGCAAGACCACATTTCTGAATCTCATTGCGGGCATTCTGGCGGCAGATTCCGGTCGCATTGAAGTCAATGGCGTTGCGGTGACGGGCTTGAGCGAGGGGGTGCGCGATCGCCTGCGGGCCACGACCATCGGTTACATCTTTCAGACCTTCAATCTGCTGCAGGGCTGCACGGCGCTGGAGAATGTTGAGCTGGCCATGTCGTTCGGGCGCGGGGCGAATCGCGAAGCGGCTTCGAAACTGCTGACGCAAGTGGGCCTAAGGGATCACATTCGACATCTACCGCGGCAGCTTTCGGTGGGGCAGCAGCAGCGCGTCGCGGTTGCGCGGGCGCTGGCGAATCATCCCAGCCTGGTGCTGGCCGATGAACCGACCGGCAACCTTGATGAGAAACATGCGGCGGATGCGTTAAAGACGATTCGCGAAGCATGCAAGGCCAACGGCGCAGCTCTGCTGCTGGTGAGCCACAGCTCAACTGTGTTGCAGCAATTCGAGACGGTATTTGATTTCGCCGGCATCAATCGTGCGATCGGGGCGATGGAGCGAAAGGCGTCATGAGCAATTCCGCTCCGGCCATCCCCGACGCACACGTCGGCCTGTCAGGCATTTTCATGCTCGTGCGACGGAGCCTGCGGCAGCATGCACTGTCGTCAGGCGTGACCATGCTCTCCATTGGGCTGGCCGCCGGGCTGGTCATGGCGGTGTTCAGCCTGCGCTCGCAATCGCGCGATGCGTTTCTCGGCGGGGCGGGCAATTACGACGCCGTGATCGGCGCGCGGGGCAGCAAGCTGCAGCTCGTGCTGAACAATGTGTTTCACCTGGAGTCGTCGCCTGGGAATATTCCGTGGTCGATTTATGAAGATGTCCGCGAAGAGCCCGGCATCGCCTTCGCGATCCCTTACGCCGTGGGCGACAACTACATGGGTGCGCGGATCGTGGGCACGACCACGGAGATTTTCGAAAAGTTTGAATTTCGCCCGGGCCGCAAGCTCGCAGTGCAATCGGGTGGGCGCCAGTTCGACATGACGCGGCGCGAAGCGGTGGTCGGCGCTGAAGTCGCGCGGCGAACAGGCCTGGCCTACAAAGCGATGTTTCAGCCCAGCCACGGCGTGACGCCGGGCGAGGCAACTCATGTGCATGAAGAGACGTATGTCGTCGTCGGGGTGCTGGAGCCGACCGGTACGCCGATGGATCGCGTTATTCTCATTCCGCTGGAAGGCATTCTGCGAATGAGCGGTCACATCCTGCGGACCGAGGATGATGATATGTACGCGGCCCAGCCGGGTGAGGAGATCCCCGACGAGATGAAGCAGATCAGCGCCATCATGGTCGGCTTGCAAGGGCCGCAGGCCGGACTCGATCTCGACGAGCGTTACAACAAGCGAAGCAGCGGGGCGACCGTGGCGTTTCCCATCAGTTCGGTCATGGCGGACTTGTTCGACAAACTGGGCTGGATGGTGCAGGTGCTGGGTTTGGTGGCGGTGCTGGTGGTGATCGTCGCGGGCAGTGCCGTGCTGGCCAGCATCCACAACACGATCAACGAGCGGCGGCGGGAGTTCGCGATTCTGCGGGCGCTGGGGGCGCGGCGCTCGACGGTGTTTTCGATCATCCTGCTGGAGTCGACGTCGATTGCGGTCATCGGCGCGGCCCTGGGATTTATCATCTACGGTGCGATCATGAGCACGGCGGCGATGATCATTCGCCGTCAGACGGGCGTCGTGATCGAGCCATGGGCCTTCAACACCGCGCTGCTTTGGACGCCGCCGGGCATGGTCTTATTGGGATTGATGGCGGGTTTGATTCCCGCGGCGAAGGCCTATTCCACGGACGTCGCGACGCACCTGGCGCCGCAGAGCTAGGATTCAGTCGGGTTGGTGAATCGTGACCAGAATCGCCCTTGTCATCGTGATCGGTCTGGCGCTCCTTGGCGGGGGATGGTGGTTTGTGTCGACGCGCCTGCTCGCCGAGCCGCTGCCTCCGGTGCATCCCACGACGCAGGTGGTCGAGGGTGTCCCGCTCGACACGGCACTGGTGAACGATCCGCTGCCGCCGGTGACCACGCAAAGCGTGCGCTGGGACACGCCAGTTCGCGGGTCGAGCAATCTGCCGAAAGTCGCGGCGGCGACGAAGCCCGAACACGCGAAGTACAACATCGTGCAATTCGACGCGCTCGCGGACTATCCCTACAAGCGCTGGCTGCCCATGGGCGAGGCGGATGCGACTCCACCCGATCAGATTCCTTCGGCAGTGAAAGCGCTCGGCGGCCGTCCGTGCTGTTTTGCCGGGTTCATTCAACCACTCGATCTCGACGATAAAGGGCGCGTGTCGCATTTCATGTTGATGCGCTCGCAGAGCCTGTGCTGCTACGGCGCGCCCCTGACGCTGCAGGACTGGATCGACGTGAGACTGGAAGGCAATGAACGCATCGAGCCGCCGCTGCATGTGCCGGTCTTCGTGCTGGGGACGCTCGAGGTGGGCGAGAAGATGATCAAGAGCTACACCGAGAGTTTGTACCGGTTGAAGGCGGAGAAAGTGCTGCGACCCGGGGAGATGCCGTGAGGAGTTGTCAGTCACCAGTCATCAGTTATCAGTAACCGGCAACCGGATCTCGACTCGGAAACTGAACATTGATAACTAAAGATTGACGACTCGTTATCATTTCTAACATGAGTCAAACAGTACAAGCTGCCGTGATGCGTGGGTTCAATCAGCCGCTGGCGGTGGAGTCGTGTGAAAATAAGAGACAACAATCGCCGGGCGATGTGCGGGTGAAGGGTCGAATGGCCGGGGTTTGAGGGACCGATGTGAATATTCACAAAGGCGA
>CAYXEY010000342.1:0-6197 GCA_964464105.1 uncultured Planctomycetaceae bacterium | reverse complement strand
TGACGCTTGGTTTCAGGTCGTGCCGGCCAGACGGCTGCTGCCTCGATATGCCTATCCCATACTGCTCGTGCTCCGAATGCTCGTGGGGTTTGTAGTACGGAATTACCGTGTGTCGACGGCCCTTCCAACTCTGATTATCATCCTCATCATCTTTTATTTGGTGGTCAAGGCCATCATTGCCGTGGTTAAATCAGAATATTCAATTCGGTTCTAGAGCAAGCAGAATACTTGTCGCTATCGACTTGTCCGGATCGAACGGAAGTTCCTTCGACTTTCCTGCTTCCAATTTCAGGTCAATGCCTGGTCCCCCACGAAGTGGACGGTTATCCAACAAAAAGTCGGATTGCAGCGTGTCGCTAATCATCGAAAGAATTCAGTATCTCTTTCACCGACGGTTTCGGGAAAAACACGTAGGTGCCGTCGTTGTTCGTGTTGTGTTTCTTGATGAATTCGAAGACCAGTCGAGGCACATGTCGAACCTCGGTAGTGGCGTAATTGGTTTCCGGCAGCGCCTCTTTGGCCACATACACCGGTTCATCGGGATCCGCGTTGTAATCCCCGAACATTGCTTTTTCCATTTCGTTTTGGGGAAACTTTGCCGCCCAGTCTGCGGCTGCTTTCCTTCCGGCAGGAGTCCTGGCGGGACGAAAAACCCGTTCGGCCCACACGAGCATCTTTTTTCCCTCATGGGCTGCCAGCTCACGGCACATCTTGTCCATCCAGATAGCTTCCCATGCCCTAATATGCTTGATCCTCTGTTTTCCGTCTCCCGCATCCTCGAAGATCAAAACAATACAGAATTCCACGCGGTGCTTTGAGTATTGTTTGCGGGCCGGGTCGGCGCTGTCGCGGATGCTGTCCAGCTCGCGCGCCCAGCCCCAACCGTCATTTCGTGAAGTGTCTGAGTTTTCGCCAGCTTTTTTCTTGTCCTTCGCGAGCTTGCGTCGATTACGTTCCTTCTCATAGTAAGACACCGGCTTATCGAAACCGGAAACAAGGGCATCGACCATATCATCGAGCGAGACCATAGGCCCGTAGAATCTAAGCCCACCGTAGCCCCAATAAGTGGGCCCCCGAACTGTATCGAGAAATGCGCTAACGACGGCGTCCTGCGGCTCCACGGCATCCGGTATGCCATCGATGAATGTCTCTATGAGTTCTATGTCCTCCAGATCGCCCGCGGTCAGTGTCCCGTTCACGATACGCTCAGGGATTGATGCAAGATGTTTCAGTCCGCGCTCCACGGATCCATATTTCGGTATCTTCGTGGTCTTTAACTTTCGAAACGCCGCGATGACAGTCGCAGGAACTTCGCGCTTCTCCTCCAAGGCCTGGGTCAACTTGCCTTCCAGGGACAGGGCTCTGCGAAGAATCCAATCTGAAGTGAGCAGAAGGTCACCCATACCCACGCATCGTTTACGAGCGCCATCAATACGCTCAAGGAGTTTGCGGATCTTCTCCGGTTCCAGCTCGACCAGCTCTCTTCGCCTCCCCGCTATATCGCCAGTATCCAAGTTGTCCAGCACATTAAATGTCTTCCCTAAGATGTCTCCCAGTTCGGTCAGCAGCGACCCTCCGATGGTGGTCGACATTCTAGTTCTCTCATAGTTTTCGCGCACGACGACCTTTTCGTCAGATGCGTGCGCAGGCTCCTGCGAATTAGCGTTAGTGGTCGCCGAGTCGGTAACGTTTTGGCTATCGATTGGTTGTTTTACGGTTGGCTCGCTGCGAGCCAATTTTGGATCCGCGACACCGTCAGGCCGGGACATAGCATGACTCGGAGGCGCAGAATCGCGTGAGGCTTCACCAACAGAGAGAATCCTGAAGCCGAACCAGGGAAACAGGAATGTGTCGCACACAGCGAGCAAGATGAGGGCGAACACTCCGAGTTTGACGTACTTCCGCCACGCCTTGGATTGGTCCGCACGGTTCTGTTTTGCGTTCACGTGATAGCCCTCAATTAGGACCCGGCTTAGGCGCCGCCGTGATCAAACGATCACGATGGCGATCGAATGGTCGAGCCGACAACACACGGGATGTCCGTTGTTCGCAATTTTGGCAGCCTACGATATGTGCGAATTGGGGTCTTGCCAAGCCAGACCCTAACGTATCATAAAGGACGTTATGGTACCCAAACCGAGACGAAAGGGGATCCGGCTCCAAACGCCGTTTTCCAGATTTGCATTTCACCGTCCGGCATCAAGTTCAGGAGCATGAGCACCCACAACATCCCGGCCCCCCACCGACAGCTTGCCCGGATCGGGCTTGATTCTCTTCCGTCGATCATCGTCGAGGCTGGCGACAAGGCCGGTCGAAGGTTCATCGAGTTCTTCACGGCAAACATCAGGAACCGCAATACGCGGATCGCATACGCCCGAGCGGTGGCCAGGTTTTTCGACTGGTGCGAAACGCGAAACCTGGTCCTTGAGTCGATCGAGCCGGTCGCGGTTGCGGCATATATCGAGGAACTCCAGCGCACCCATGCGGCTCCGTCAGTCAAACAAGGTCTCGCCGCCATCCGGATGCTCTTCGATTGGCTGGTCATCGGCCAGGTCGTCCCGTTCAACCCAGCGAGTCCGGTTCGTGGCCCAAAACATGTAGTGAAGCGCGGCAAGACTCCTGTTCTGACAGCCGATCAGGCCCGCACGCTTCTGGACTCCATCGATACCACCACAACGCTGGGCCTGCGTGATCGAGCGCTTATCGGTGTCATGGTTTATTCCTTTGCCCGCATCAGTGCCGTTGTGGCCATGCGGGTGGAGGATTACTTTCAGAGCGGCAAGCGATGGCAAGTCCGCCTGCATGAAAAAGGCGGCAAGCGGCATGAGGTTCCGTGTCACCACAACGCTGAGGCGTATCTGGACGCCTACATCGAGGCCGCGGGTATCGGTCGGGACAAGAGAAGTCCCCTCTTCCGCAGCGTAGACCGGCACAAAGCCATTACCTGTCGCCCCATGCATCGCACGGATGCTCTTCGGATGATCAAGCGACGGGCTCGTGCGGCAGGACTGCCTGCGACGACCTGTTGTCACACATTTCGGGCCACGGGAATTACTGCATATCTTGAGAACGGCGGCACGATCGAAAACGCCCAGGCCATCGCTGCTCACGAATCGCCCAGAACGACCAAACTCTATGACCGGACCGACGATCAGATCACTCTGGATGAAGTGGAGCGTATTGCAATCTGATCCAGACCCGGTTGATTTCTCCCCACGTGCAAATGGCTCTCTGTCGTGAATGCAGGGCCACGCGTCCCTATCGAATCAACTGACGACGCTTTCGCTCCCCGGGACTTCACGCAACAGAAAGCCACTTGCACCTATAGAGACAGTTGTGGCTTTTTTTCTGTCTGTCGAGGTGGTGACCGCGATCGGTTCATGGTCACACCGTAGCATGATTCTCAAACCTTACTCAAATGCCACCTTCATGGGCTGCTGGCGTATCCGGGTTTGCATCCCCCTCCCTGCCATCCGGATCATTCGTGATGTCGCGCACCGCGTGGTGGCGTTCGAGGAGGCGCCCAAGCACCGGCTCGGCATTGTCCAGTACGACGAACCATCGCCGCTTGTGATAGATGATCTCCTCTGAGAGTCCATATCGTTTCAGCTCCCTCCGGTTCGCGGGAACTCCGTTAAGCACGAGTTCGATGACTTCGTCACCAGAAATGCGCGCCGTCGAAAGCCGCCAGCCGTTGTCGAGCTCGATGTTGGCGCCGCACATTACCAAATTGAGAATGTCGGTGGGTGTCGCTTCGGCGAGCGGCGTTCCAATTCCCAGTCGCTGCTTGACGCTCGGCACATCCGATGCGGCGAGGTTGAGACCCACCAGGGCGGTTCCGTCCGCAAGAATCGCCCGTGCGATCTTGACGCTCTGAATGCCGGAGGAACCCATAATCTTGTCATAGATAACGAAGATGGCCCCGCTCAGAATGTGGAACCGCTGCGGCTCGGTGTTGGGTGTCCGCGCATATTCGGCGTCCCACCACGCGCGGGCCGTCTCACGATCAATCTCTTCATATTTTTCCGCCAGTTCGCGCCGATCCATCCCGTGCCGCGGACCCTTCACGGCGGCGAGCAGCACTTCGTTTGGATGGGACTCCATGTGCGGCGAGACCGCGTAGATGCGTTCACTGCGGCAATTGCGGAAGAAGCCCTCGAAATGATGGATGGAGGCGACGTCCACGAAGGTACGTCTGTCCACGTCGATCTCCCCTTCCAACTCGTGCAGCATTGTGCGCGCTCCAGACGATTCATCGAGATGAAGGGTTTGCGGTTCGCCGATTCTCTGTAAATTGCGGGCACGAATCTCCTCCACCCCGAAGTCAAACGCCCCTGCCCGCTTGGCGGATTCGACGGCCTGCACGTACCGTTCGTAGAACAACTCAAAGATGCGATTCTGTTTCTCGGTGTGCAGCACCATGATGCGATTGAGGAATTGCTCGACGTTGCTCTCGTAGGATTCGCGGACCGCGGTCTTCTCTTTGTTGAGTACGCCCATCCGTTCGAGATCGCGTATCCCGAGCCCGGATTCGGTGTGCTCGTTGCGCGTAATGCCGCGATACAGCCGGGCAAGGGCTGCCTTTCCATAGGAATCCGTGACATCCTCCGGGCGGAACAATTCGCCGGAAAGCGAGTGACGCTCGCCCTTGGTAAGTGCGCCGAGTGCTGCGAGCCGCTTGGACACCGCGTTGACCAGCCGCTTTTGGCCTGCCAAGTCGAGCAAAACCAGCCGGATGATTGGTGCGCTGGATTGATTGGAGCGATGCACGCGACCAAACGCTTGCATCTGCTGGTCCGCCGACCAGGAGAGTTGGAACGCATAGAACACGCGCCGCTGCTGATTGCGCGCCGACGTGTCGGCGTGAACGCTGATCCCGGTCGATCCGGCGCCGGAGAGAATCGCAAGTCGCTTGCGGCCACTCTGAAACAGCCGCGTTTCATACTCGTTCAGTTGCCGGCGGCTGACTCCTTGTATCTTGCGGCGAACGTACTTGCCATGCTCCCATCGATGGGTGCGACCGCTGATCTCAGCGACGTTAAAAACGCCGAACCGCGATACGAGGGCATCGAGCGGATTCTGCGGGATGTCGATGTCCGCCACCTTGTCGAGTAGTTGTCGCTGGCGGCGCTGGTTTTCGCGGTTAATCTCCGGATTGCCCGCCGCATCCAGGACGCGAACAGAGATCACGTTGCCGGTGACGGGATCGGTTTCTTCGCGGTACTGAAACAACGGGAACTGCTTCTCGATGAGCTGGACGATCATCTCGCGCGGGGTGGCATCGAGTTCGTTCAACTCGAATCCCCGTGATCTCGCATCACGCACCTTGCGGTCGGCCTGTGCTTCGCCGGTGTTGAACAGACTCACCACGACCGATCGGCCGGCGGCAAGATCTCGCTCGATGGATGGAATCACATCCGGCAGTGCATAGGCCATCATCAGTTGCAGGAAGAACCGCTGCTGTGCGGAGTAGAACTGGGAATAACGGCTGCCGCTACGCTTCTGACAGGCGTTGCCTTCCGCCGCCTCGAACGCCTTGAGCAACTCGGACCACATGTTGGCGATCTGGTTGTATTGCTTGCGTTCCGCGTCGGTCAGTTGGTGGACAACCGGTTCATACTCGACGGCGGTTTCAGGAACCGTGCTTCCATTGGGCAACCGGGTCGGTCCGTAGCTGATCGTGCGCGAGAGGTAAGTGCCTACCGACTTCAAATCGCGGCAGAGCATCTCCATCGCCGCGACACCTCCCCGCTCCATTGCTACCAGGAACGCTGAGAAATCAGCGAATGGCGCACCGTCTCCCCACATCCCCAGCCGCTCGTAAGGGGCCATGTGTCTCGCTTCGGTCGCACCGGTTGCGCTGAAGTATCGCACGTGCGCGCTTGGGAACATCCTCTGCAGGGCGATTCCCATGTTGCCGCGGAGCGTGCCCTCGTCCACCGTCGCCTTGCCGCCGTGCGGCGTCGCCGCGGCATTCTTCATCAGGTGGGCTTCGTCGAAGGCGATGACACCATCGAAGTCTTCACCGAGCCACTCGACAAGCTGCTTGAAGCGTGGCCTCTCCTTGTCGAAGTCGATGCTGAGCATGGTATAGGTGGTGAAGAACACGCCCGACACGGCGAGGATCGGCGTCTCCGGTTTGAACAGCGCCTGATGCACGATGCGTAGCGGCAGGCCCACGGCCTCGCGGTCGCGTT
>CAYXEY010000341.1:0-6203 GCA_964464105.1 uncultured Planctomycetaceae bacterium | reverse complement strand
CGTTCAGACCATCGAAGAAGGCGAGAACCGGTCGGCCCTTTTCGCCCAGCGTGGTCAACACGCCGCCGAACACCAGCGCAAACACGATGATGGGGAGCATATCCATGTCGGCGAACGACTTGAAGATGTTGTCGCTGACGAACGACAACAGGATGCTCTGCCAGCCCATTCCCGTCTTGGCGCGGACGTTTTCCGGCACCAGGGCGTCGGCCGTCGCCACCCCGACACCGGGCCGCAGCACGCTGACCACGGCCATGCCTATGAGCACGGCAATCGCAGTGGTAAAGGCGTAATACCCGAGCGTGCGCAGGCCGATGCGATCCAGCCGGCGAACATCGCCCAGGCCTGCGATACCGGTGATAACCGAGGCCAGCACCAGCGGCACGACCACCATGCGCAGCGCCTTGAGAAAAAGTGTCCCCAGCACCTCAACGGCAACCATGCGCTGTCCGAAGACTGCCAGACAGATGCCGGCCAATACGAGACCGGCGACGATGCCGCCGAGGATCAGGTTTGACTCGCGTCGTGTCATGAGTTGTGGGAAGGCGAATGGGGAATCATCGTTCGCGTTGCGTCCATTCCGCGATCCGGCGGACGCCGTCGATCACCCGATCACAGTGTTGGCTCAAGAATTCAGGGGGAAGCGGGCCGTCCAGCGGGATATGATCGCTTGCGGCGAGCGCGCCCGCGCCGTCGAAATCGACATAGGCCAGGCGTGCAGACGATTCACGCCGCGATCGGCCAAAGGCGCTTCCCGGTAGCATGGCCACACCCATTTCTTCCAGGAGCCGGTTGCATATCTTCGTGCCATCAGTGAGGCCGCGCGCGGACAGCCGTTGCGACAGCGATGTGAAGTCCAGGAACAGGTAGAAGCCGCCCTGAGGATCAGCCACGCGAATCCCCGCTTCTCGCAGGATCTCGGCCGACTTAGACCCAAGGGCGGACAAGATCCGCCTGGCATGGCTGAGATAGCGTTCGATCTGTGAGCCACCGCAAAAGGCGTGGATCGCGGCATACTGGACTGGTGCGCAGACGGACGTATAAGTCTCGCTGGCCACAGCGGCCATGGCGTCAACCAGCCAATCGAGATCGGGCGGGCATGAGAAGGTGCCCAGGCGCCAGCCCCCTGCTCCGCACCACTTGGAAATGCCCGAGCTGACGATGGAGCCTTCCGGATAAAACCGTGCGATCGACACGTGGGCGCCGTTGAAATGCAGCTGCCCATAGATCTCGTCCGACAGAACGATGATTTGAAACCGCCGGGCAACCTCGGCAATTTCCTTCAATTCGTCTGCGGTATAAGTGACACCGCAGGGGTTATTGGGATAATTCAAGACCAGCAGGCGCGGCCGCAGATCGTCCGAGACAATTTCGATCGACTGCTCAAGCGATTCGGCGGTCAGTTTCCATTTTGTTTCCACAGTCGTATGAATGAGGCTGATGCGCCGACCGAGCACCCGGGCCTGCGGCTGGTACGACACCCAGCACGGCGTGGCCAGAATGATCTCGCCGTAGAAACAGAGCTGAACGAGAAACATCAGCTCCTTGGAACCCGGACCGATCAGAATGCGGTCGGGATGGGCCTCGATCTGGTCCTTGCGACGATGAAAGTCCGCGACGGCCTCGCGCAATTCGGGCAGGCCCATGACCGGCAGGTAATCCTTTTCGGCCGCCGACAATCGCAGCGCGTCCACCATCGGCGCTGGAACGGGAAACGGCGATTGCCCCAGCCCGAAGTCGTAGATCCGGCAATCCTTGCGACGGAGTTGGCGGCATTTGTCTTTGATGGCCAGCGTGGCCGACTGGCCCATTCCCCGCACATTGAGATTCAGACTGACGGCCTTTGACTTGCGCACGGTCCTCGGCATCTCCCTGGATCCCAAGTCGACTTCTCCTTCGGCACTGGGTCCGACCCCATGATACCCGACCGGGTGGGAACGAACCCAATGGAGTATTGGCGCCCTGCCGCAGACCGCCTCATTCTGGACCGTCGGCTATATGGGCGAGTTCGGGTGCGAACTTCGGCGCATCTCCCGGCTCGGCCGGCGTCAATTGATCAAGCCAATACGCTTCATCATCGCGCTGGTAGGTCATCAATCTGCCGCGAAGCGAGGCGTCCTTGGCCCGGTGGTAGCGCATGTATATGTGTTTGTCATCCACGCCGAGGATCTCGATCTTGCCGGTTTCATGCGACATGGCGAACCTGGCCCGCCGCGCCAGACCCGATCCATACCGCAGGGCTTCGCGGAAAATATGCCAGCCGCGAACAATAGGCACTTCATACGGTTCATTGCCGGCGGTGGGCCGACCCTGAAACAGGTAATATGGCGGACACCCGATCCACGAGAGCTGGCGATACATGTCGGCCAGCACGTCTGAATTGTCATTCACGCCCTTGACCAGCGGGCATTGATTCACGCAGATCACGCCGCATCGGATGAAGCAATCGATCCCCTCCACGGCGGCATCGGTGAGCTCGCGCGGGTGATCGAAATGGGCCATGAGGTAGATTCGCTTGCGCGGCGTGGAGTGCTTCGACAGCAATTCCTGGAGCGCTGGATCTCTCAGGATGCGCCAAGGGTCGAAGGCCGGCATTTTGGAACCGATGCGGATGATCTTGACATGGTCGATGGCTCGCAATGCCGTGATAATCTCCGTCAGGCGGCGCGTACTCATCAGAAGCGGATCGCCGCCGGTCAACAGAACGTTTGCCACCTCGGGATGCCCAGAGATGTATTTGATTCCCGCCGAGACGTCGTTAGAAGTCTCATCGTTGTCATCCATGAAAAGCCGCTTGCGGAAGCAGTAGCGGCAGTAGGCGCCGCACACTTCGTTGCACAACAGCAGGACGGTGTCGGGATACTTGTGCTGCACGCCGCGCGCGACTGTGTTGGCCAGTTCATTGCTGGCATCGAGCTTGCCCCAGTCATTCAGCTCTTCAACCCGGGGGATGATGAGCTGCTTGATGGGATCGTGCGGATCGGCCCAGTCGATCAGGCCGAGGTAATAGTCGTTGGCACGGAAGACGTACCGTTCCGCGACCTTCTTGAGCTTCTCGCGCTCGACGGCCGGAATATTTATAAGCTTGTCGATATTTCGAACGTACGTGAGACGGGTCGGAGCGTCGTGTCCAGGCCGCGCCTGAGGCAGTGTCTGGTCCGCCATCGGCTTTCTCCTCTTTCCGATGAGCACGGCCTATCCAGACTCTGCGTCGATCGATATGCCGGTTACCGGTTGGGAGATGGCGGCCCGACCATCCCGAATCCTGCAGCCGCAACCTCGCGCTGCACCCATGAATTGAATTGTCACCATGATTGTAGTCTCAATGGCGAACGCAGGCAAGTCGGGACTCAAAGTTGGTGTTATCGGCGTGACGGACGGAGCTAAGAATTGTTACGCATGTTTGCCTAATTGAATCGGCCCGGCAAACGCACCTCATTTTGAAGAACCCGCTCCGGTAGTTTGTCCGGGACCGGCAACGCTCAACCCTAAGCCTCAAATTAGGCGTTTTGCAAAATGGAATCAATTGAGGCATGTTAGAAAGGCGAGGCCCGATGACCTTTCGATCATCGGGCCTCAAAAAACTGGCACTCACCTACTCTCGCCCGGATGGACTACCATCGGCCCCAAAGACTTGACTTCTGAATTTGGAATGGGATCGCGTGTTTCCCTCCACACAGCGTGGCCCCGCGTGGGGTACGAGGAATGATGGGAGTGACACGCGCGCCTACGAGCTTCAAAGATCAGTATTGCGTATCGCGGCTGATGAATAATCTGCTTCGTCTTAAAACGATTCCGAACGCCCATCGGCGCAAGAAGTACGGGGCCTCGATCGCCATTCGACTGCCCCCGGCGAAACTGCTGTCCCCGATACTGTCCCCATTCGCGCGTTAAGGAGCGGACCCTTGCAGAACTCAGCGGCATTGAGCTTGTGGCATCAAGTCAATGATTCGGCTGAACTTAGATCCTGTTTGGGGATTGGAGACCCCTGGCGGCTGATTACTGGAATAGATTCACTCCCCCTCCGTTTACCGACAAGGCAGACACCCGAACTTGAAGGGTTTCAATCTGACTTCAGCAAATCAGTTCGCGCTTTTTCGACAAGGGCCTGGACCGCCGGATGCACGAAGCGCCGCTGCATGGTGAAGGCGAAGAATTGCTCACGAATATCGGCCCGCCCAACGACTGCTACTTGATACTGCCGGCAGATTTCCTGTTCGATCACCGTCGGTCCTGCGAAACACCCCAATCCCTGCTGCCCGAACACTTTGAGCAAGGCGCTGTCGTCAAACTCCCCTATCACACGAGGTTGTATCTGATGTGCGTCGAACCAGCGATCCAACGATCGCCGCAGGCTGTTGTTGCCGGTGGGCAGGAGCCATGCGGAATCGTTCAATGAACCAGGGAACCGCTTTCGAAGCCGCACCGCCAGCGACTTCACTGCAAAAAAGCTCACCCCGCATTGACCCAAAGGATGATTGTAGGCCCTGATATTGACATTCGTAGGTATAGGAGCATCCGAAAGCACCAGATCCAGTTCGTGG
Source organism: uncultured Planctomycetaceae bacterium (assembly GCA_964464105.1). Classification (GTDB taxonomy): domain Bacteria; phylum Planctomycetota; class Phycisphaerae; order UBA1845; family UTPLA1; genus CAYXEY01. Next base: position 1,659 of record CAYXEY010000341.1, on the reverse strand, counting down.
TTGCTGAGCCGCGCCAGCAGCACATCGATCTTTCCTTCGAGGCATGTCCAGCCCAGCGATGACTGATTCAGAACCGGAGACAGGAGCCGGTAGGCGACGAGCTTGGGGACGACGTCCACGACGCCTACGTGCAGACGAAGAGGGGCGTCTGGTTTTCCCTTGACGGCGTCGACGAATGCCCGGCCGGCGGAGAAGACGTCGTCGGCATATCTCAGCGCAACGCGTCCCGTTTCAGTCAATTGCATTCGCCGGCCCACTCGCTCGAAAAACTGCACACCAAGCGACTGCTCCAGCGAGCTGATCTGGGTCGACAGCGTGGAGGCTGACAGCCGAAGCCGCTCCCCCGCCGAGGCGAGCGTGCCTTCGCGCGCCACTGTCCAGAAATACAGTAAATGGTGATAGTTCAACCAGTCCATCCTGCCAGTTTACTTGCAAATAATCAAACAATCAATCAGAAAGTTTCTAATTGTGCAAAGTGTCCGGCCTGACTATACTAGACCTGTGAAGACCAAATTAGACTCGTGAGAAACCGGCCGACCGTGCCGCAGCAGTCAGCAGCTCCCTGAAATGGCGACCGACCTACATTCACCAACCCACGCTGAACCGACGTTCGTTGAATTCGCCCGCCGCCTTGTTCGTCACCTGCAACCCGACCGGCGCGACATTGCCGTGATCGTGCTCTTCGCGACGATTCTGGGCGTCCTTGCATTGGCCACGCCGATTACGGTGCAAGCCCTCGTCAACGTTGTGTCTTTCGGTGGCCTCCTGCAACCACTGGTTGTGCTTGGAGCGTTGCTCTTCGGCGTGCTCGCGCTGGCGGGCGGAATTCGCATACTGCAGACCTACATCGTCGAGATTCTTCAACAGCGCCTTCTGGTGCGCGTCGTGGCGACACTTTCCGATCGACTGCCCCGGGTCACGCTCGATCACTTTTACCAGTCAAATGGCCCTGAGCGAGTCAACCGGTTCTTCGAAATCGTCACCATTCAGAAGATCGCGGCGACCCTTCTGCTGACCGGTACATCGCTGATCCTGCAGGCCCTGTCCGGGCTGATCATTCTCGCCTTCTACCATCCCTTCCTGCTCGCGCTGGACGCCGTGCTGATTGCCTCGATCGGAGCGGTGCTGTTCATTGGCGGACGCGGCGCGATTAAGACGGCCTACAAAGAATCGAAGGCCAAGTACGCCATCGCCGGAGCCCTGGAAGAAACCGCGCGGCACCCCCTGGTCTTCAAGCTGGCCGGCGGCGGCGAATTCGTACACCAGCGTCTCGACCGTCTCGCGCGCGACTACGTTTTCGCCAGGCGAAAGCACTTTTCAGTCGTCATGCGACAGGTGATCGGTTTCATCGCATTGCAGGCGGTCACTGCCACGGCGCTTCTGACCCTGGGTGGATGGCTGGTTACGCAGGGCGAATTGACCCTCGGCCAGCTCGTCGCGGCGGAACTCATCGTGGCGAGCGTTTTGGCCTCGTTTTCCAAGATGAGCGGCAAACTCGAGGGAGTCTACGACCTGTGCGTCGGCGCCGCCAAGCTCGACGAACTCCTCGACATGCCCCTCGAACGCGACACGGGACCGCGACGCGAGATCGTCGGACCCGGTCGCGGCCTGGTCATTCACGTACTGTCCTTCGGATTCACGCGGAGCTCGCCGATTATT
>CAYXEY010000340.1:0-6232 GCA_964464105.1 uncultured Planctomycetaceae bacterium | reverse complement strand
CAAGTTGTTGAAATCAAGACCCTGGTAGTGTTTGAGGAAAACAGGCTCGGCCTGCAGGTGATCGACCGGGATATCGAAGAATCCCTGAATCTGAGCGGCATGCAGGTCCATCGCCAGTACGCGATCAGCCCCGGCCTGGCGAATCAAATTGCTCACCAGCTTCGCGGTAATCGGCGTGCGGCCTTCGTCTTTGCGATCCTGACGAGCGTAGCCGAAATAGGGCAGCACGGCGGTGATGCGATTGGCCGAGGCCCGGCGCAGACAATCCATGAATACGAGCAGTTCGAGCAGGTTGTCGTTGACCGGTCGGCAGGTCGATTGCACGACGAAGACATCGCGTCCGCGGACGTCGTCGTTGAGGCGCACGAACAGCTCGCCATCGGGAAAGGTCTCGGCCTGCACGCGACCTGGACGGATGTCGAGATAAGCGCAGATCGCGTCGGTGAGGGCGAGATTGGAGCGCCCGCTGAAGACCTTGAGTTCGCCGGGATTGTCACTCATCGCTGATCCCTCACGCGATTCCCGTCTGAGCGGGCGGCCGCCGGACCGCCTGCGACTTCTGTCGAGTTTCAACCGGGCCACGGGCATTCGATGCGCCGCGGGCCGCGTCCAAGGCGCTGAGCACGCCGGGACCGACGGTCGCGCCGTCTTCGATGACCGCGCCGTCGCCGACATATGCGTAGGGGCCCACGATGCTCCGGGCGCCGACCCGGGCGTTGCCTTCGATGTAGCTGAAGGGGCGAATGGTTGCGTCGGGGCCGATGCTCGCGCGGGCGTCGATCCAGGTCGTCGCGGTGTCGACGATCGTGACGCCGGTCTCCATCCAGTGCTGTTGAATGCGGGTCTGCATCAGGCGATTGACGTCCGCCAGATCGACGCGCGAGTTAATGCCGGTTGCATCGGCCGCGGGCACCGAGGTTGACGCTCGCACGGTCTTGCCTTTGCCGCGAAGGATCGACAACACGTCAGTGATGTAATACTCACCCTTGGCGTTGTTGGGCTTGATGTCAGTCAGCGCGCCCATCAGCTCGCGGGCGTCGAAGCAGTAATAGCTGGGGTTGACTTCGTTGATCTTCAGCTGATCGGGCGTGCAGTCGCGGTGTTCGACGATGCCGGTGAAGTCGCCCTTGTCGTTGCGGATGATGCGGCCGTAGCTCGTCGGATCGGCAAGAACTGTCGTGGCGATGGAAGCGGCGGAAGCCGTCGCGCGGTGCGAGCCAAGCAAATCTCGAAGCGTCTGTCCGCGAATGAGCGGCATGTCGCCGGCGATGACGATGACATCACCGTTGAAATCGGCCAGCACGTCGCGGCACATCATGACCGCGTGGCCGGTGCCCTTTTGCTCGCGTTGCTCGACGAATTCGACGCCGGCCTCGCGGCCGAAGGCGTTGACGATCGCATCTTTAGCGTAGCCGACGACGACGATAAACCGCTCGATGCCGGCCTCGCGGCAGGCCTTGAGCACATGGCCCAGCATGGGCACGCCACAGACCTCGTGCATGACCTTGGGCAGCTCGGTCTTCATGCGCGTCGAGCGACCGGCGGCGAGGATGATGGCGGCGACGTCGCGCTTGCCCGAGGCGGGTTGTGTCGCGGTCGTCGATTCAACGCGTGCAGAGGTCATGCGCTGCGGAGCTCCAAATCGAAAAGCTACCCGGCAAGGATTCGAACCTTGACCAACAGGACCAAAACCTGTTGTGCTACCGTTACACTACCGGGTAGTGTTGTAGCGGATTGTATTGATGCAGCTTCGCATGGGCGCCGGCGACGAAGTCTCGTCGCGAACTTTCGTTCACGGGCGTCCCCAATGTGCCTTCACGGCGAGATCGGACGCGGCTGCGACTGGATGTCACCCATGGGCTAGAGCTTCTGGCCGCGTGCCGAAAGCCCTCCGACCGCCGCCGCGAACAATTCGCGCCATCGGCCTGCCCTTCAAGGGGACGTCGTCTGCGCACACCCGCAGTTTGCCTCCAGCGGGCGGAGCAGGGAAGAAACGATAAGGGGAGGTGCGTGGAATGTCAATCGGGATCATAACACGCTGTCACATAGGATGTTAACATCCGTTTTCGCCACCAAGCCATCCATTGGTCGTTCACGGAGGCAATAAGGCTGGCAATCGCTACCGGAGGCATGGGTTAGGCGAACGCGCGCAAGGTCTTGCAGCGCAATAACTTCGCGTCACTTGGGGACGCGCGTCAGGCCAAGTCGAATCTGCCGGATGTTGAACTTATTGCGAACGCATCAAGCGACCAGGGCCGCGCTCAGGCGATCCTGCAGCGATTCGAGGACCGGGAGATCCTTCTCCAATTCGGCGCGATAGGCCAGCGAATCGGTGCGGTGGATCTCGACCCGCAGTTCAGTCAGGCGCCGATCGATCATCTCGCAGAGCAAGTTCCGTTCTTCGTGGTTCAAGGTGATATTCATGGTGCTCTCCTTTCCATCAACTGGCGGGCAGGAATTGAGCCATCGGTGGCCAGGCGCGGGAGAATTGCAACCAGACTGAGCCGGCCACGCGTGGGATCTTAGGGGTGCGCCGAGGCTTCGGCAGAATGTAATGCCGAACAGCGACACACCTGAACTCACGGCGCGGCCACCGCAAGGGTGAAGGGGTGAATGTCGCGGCCGTTAATCTGGCCGTCCTGGTTCATGTCCGCACGGTTGATGTCGCAGCCGGTGAAGCCGGTCGCGAGCAGGGCGTTGATGAAGTGCGGGACGTCGGCCATGTCGACGACGTTGTCGCAATTCAAGTCGCCGGGGCACGCGGGACCAAATCGTGCCACGTATGGGGAAACAAATTCACCGGCTGTCGTAAAGGAGCCTCCGGCGATCAAATCGCCGTCGAAAACGCCAAGGGCAATAACCGCGTTGCTTGTTCCAGCACCCAGTGGCTGCCAGACCGAGCCATCCCAGCGGGCGATCTGGCTCGCGCTCTGGCCGCCGGCCAGACTGAAGGCGCCGCCCACATACAGCTTGTTGCCGTGGACCAGAAGGGCGTACACGGAATCATTGAGACCGGCACCCAGTGCCGCCCAATTCGATCCATCCCAGCGAGCGATGTTGTTCGCGGCAACGCCACCGGCGGAGGCAAAGCGGCCTCCCGCAATCAGGTCATTGTTGAAAACGGTGAGAACGTTCACCCACGCACCATCTCCGCCCATTCCGGTGCCCACGGGCGTCCACTGAGTACCATTCCAACTTGCGATTCTGCTGGCTGCCACGCCGCCTGCATTGCTGAAACCTCCCCCAGCAATCAGCGCTCCGTTAAAGACCGTCAAAGCAGATGTTTGCCAGTTCATCCCAGACCCGAGCGACTGCCATTGGCTGCCATTCCACCGCGCGACATTATTGGCGGAGACGCCACCGGCCTCGGTGAAGAAGCCGCAGGCGATGAGCTCGCTGCCGAAAACCGCAAGGTCATTGATACTGGATTCGGTGCCGCTTTCGAGCGAATGCCAATTTACGCCATCCCAACGGGCGATATTTCTTGCCGGCGCGCCACCGGCGCTCGAAAAGCTGCCCGCTGCGATCAGGTCGCCCCCATATTCTGCGAGTGCCGATACCGCGCCTGCCTCGTCAAATCCGATGCCGAGAGGCTCCCACGTCGTCCCAGTTCGCCGCGCGATCCGGTTCGCCTCCATGCCGTCGATCACGGTGAAGTAACCCGCGGCCACAAGCCCGTCATTCCACGTTGACAAAGCCGAAACTGAGCCGTTGGTCGTCTCAGACCGGATGTCTGTCCAGCCCGACAGGGCGGAGCCGTTCCACCGGACGAACCTGCGGCCAACCGTTACGAGTTGGCCGTTGTATACAGCCATGGCGTGAATGGGTTCGTCGGTCGAATCCACGACACCGCAATCAGTCCACAGATTGCCTCCGACAAAACCGCAGGCCCAAGACGGGTCGCCCCAGTAAGTATTGGAGATGGCGACCACGTTTCCTTCGTACACGGTCAATGCGGTAATCGCCGAGCCACAGGTCGAATCTGCCACGAGATTGCAGGGCTCTTCCCATGAAGTGCCATTCCAACGGTTGATTGAGTAACTACTTGCAGCGATCAGTTCGGAATCGACCACGGCCAGAGCGCGGACGCTCCAAAGTCCTGAGTCGCCCAGAGACTGCCACGCTGAACCATTCCACCGAGCGATGCCGGTCGCTGATACGGGGCCGGCCGAGTGAAAGAAGCCTCCGACGATCAGGTCATCGTCATAGATGCCCAGCGCGAGTACGGCGGGTCCGTATCCCGTGCTTGAGGACATTCCAACGTCCAGTCCATGCCACTGGGCGCCATTCCATGCGGCAATCGCACTGGCAGGGGCGCCGCCCGCAAGTGCGAACCAGCCGCCGACAATCAGTTCACCATTGAACACGGTCAGCGATTCCACGGTGTTATCAGTGCCGCCTCCAACTGAGTGCCAGGCGAACCCATCCCAGCGCGCGATGTTGCTGCATGGGACTCCGCCCGCGTTTGAGAATCGGCCCCCGGCGATAAGCGCGCCGTTGTATACCGTCAGCGCTCGCACTTCGGAAAAGGCTGATGCTGTTAAAGTCATGCCTGTTCCGAATGTGTGCCATTGACTGCCATCCCAGGCAGCAATGTCATTTGCGATTACGCTTCCGGCTACATTGAACGCGCCGCCGACCACGAGCAGCTCGGGCAGTGGCCCGCCGCCATCCGGATCCCAGGTGGTCATCGCATACACAGCGCCGTCGACACCCGGCAACCCCTGTCCGGGTTGCCAGTCATGCGGACACTGAGCGGTGATCGATTGCGGTTTGGCCGAGAATACGAAAACCACGATACAGATGAAAGCATTTGGTCGCAGTGTGTTCATTGCGAGCGCTCCAGGACTGCAACAAGTCGCACTTGAAAGCGACCGTCGAAATAGACAACGATCGAATCGTCCTACGGGGTGATCAACATCGCGATCAGGATTTGCACGTCGCGACCGTCGAACAGCGCGTCGGCATTCAGGTCAGCACGTCTGATGTCGCATCCGGTGAAGCTGGTTGGGGCAATCAGGGCGTCAATGAAGTGAAAAACGTCGGCCGTATTAATAACATTGTCGCAATTCATGTCGCCTGGAATGCACTCGAGATCAAAGGCGAAGGCCGAAGCGGCCATGGTGGCACTGAAGCCTGGTGCGATTACTGCCGTCGAGCCGGAGACGCCAACGGCAAACCCAAAGAGATCACCGCCCACGTTCGCGGGAGCGGGAACGTGCAACTTCTGCATCCATACTGCGCCTATGCGCCGGAACGCATAGGCCGAGCCGACTTCGGAATCACCACCGAACTGAGGGATCGTCGGAGCCCCCACTACCGCTGTGTCGCCTGAGATGTCTACAAACCAGCCGAAGTGATCATCTGCATCGCCATCAGACGCCGTGAGGTGGGCTTGCTCCAGCCAATCGCCATCGCCATCGCGAACGAAGACGTAGGCGGAGCCGACGTCCGCTTCAGTGGGCGTGTCGTCCTCGTCGGCGCCGGCAATGATCGTGTCACCGGAGATTGCGACCACACTGCCGAAATAGTCAAACGCCGCGCCGTCGGAGGCGAAGACGTGGTCCTGCTCCGACCAATCATCGCCGTTGCGAACGAAGATATACGCGGAGCCCGCGTCCGTTCCACCCGGTGTGTCGTCATTAATGGCCCCAACAACGAGCGTGTCGCCGTCAATGGCGACGGCATACCCGGAGAAGAAATCGCCCGCGGCGGCATCGGACGCGAGGAGGTGGGCTTGTTGCGCCCATTGTCCCTCGTTGTCGCTCACGAAGACATAGACTGATCCGGCGTCCGTTCCGGCGGGCGTGTTATCGCCCGGAGCGCCGACGACAACAGTGTTGCCGGAGACGGCGACTGAGACACCGAAAAGGTCAAATGCTGCTGCGTCGGAGGCAACGAGTTTGGCCTGCTCGATCCAATCGCCGTTGGCGGTGCGCACAAATACGTATGCCGAGCCCGCGTTCGTTCCGGCTGGCGTGTCGTCCCAGTCGGCGCCGACCACGGCGATATCACCGTCGATCGCGACGTCGTATCCAAACTGGTCGCTGGCCGCGCCATCTGAGGCGATCAAGTGTGCCTGCTGGGTCCAAAGGGCGCCACTGCGCACGAAGACGTATGCGGAGCCGGCGTTGGTTCCTCCCGGCGTATCATCTCCTAGGGCGCTCACAATTGCCGTGTTGCCGGATATCGCGAGGGTATACCCGAATGAATCCCCCGGCCCACTATCCGC
>CAYXEY010000339.1:0-6237 GCA_964464105.1 uncultured Planctomycetaceae bacterium | reverse complement strand
CTTCACGATGGCCCAGACGATCGCGCGGGTGAACCGGCCGACGCTGGTCATGGTCCACAACAAGACCCTCGCCGCGCAGCTCTACCAGGAGTTCCGGCGCTTCTTTCCTGAAAACGCCGTCGAGTACTTCGTCAGCTACTACGACTACTACCAGCCCGAGGCCTACATCCCGGCCCGCGATATCTACATCGAGAAGGACTCCTCGCGCAACGACGATCTGGATCGCCTGCGGCTCTCCTCCACCAGCGCCGTCATCAGCCGCCGCGATACGCTCGTCGTCGCCAGCGTTTCATGCATCTTCGGCCTCGGCTCGCCCGACGCCTACAAGGCCAGTGTCATGGACCTGCGCGTGGGCATGTCCATGGATCGCGACGCCTTGCTGCGCAAGTTCGTTGAGCTGCAATACGACCGCAATGACATTGAGCTGAAGCGGGCCACCTTCCGCGTGCGCGGCGACGTGGTCGAGCTTTATCCCGCGCACGAAGAGTTCGCCTATCGCATCGAGCTTTTCGGCGACGAGATCGAGCGGCTGGCCACGATCAATCCGCTGACCGGTCAAACCCTCGTCAAGCATACGCAACTCTACATTTACCCAGCCGTGCACTACGTCATGCCGCCCGAGCGAATCGAGGGCGCCGTGGCCTCCATTCGCGAGGAGCTTGAGCAGCGGCTGATGGAGCTGCGCCGCGTGGGCAAATTGCTGGAGGCCCAGCGCCTGGCCGCGCGCACCAAGTATGACATCGAGATGATCCAGGAGGTCGGCTACTGCAGCGGCATTGAGAATTACTCGCGGCATCTGGCCGGCACGCCGCCGGGATCGAAGCCCTATACGCTGGTCGATTATTTCCCCAAGGACTTTCTGCTCATAGTAGATGAGTCGCACGCCACGATTCCGCAAATCGGCGCGATGTACAACGGCGATCGCGCTCGCAAGGAAGTGCTCGTCGAACACGGCTTCCGCCTGCCCAGCGCGCTGGACAATCGTCCCATGCGCTTCGAGGAATTCGAGGCCATGTGGGATCAGGTGCTGTTCGTGTCGGCCACGCCCGGTCCATTCGAATTGAAAAAGACGGGCGGCGAAGTCGTGGAGCAGGTCATCCGCCCCACCGGTCTGCTCGATCCGCCCATCGTGGTCAAACCCGCTCGCGGACAGGTGCCCGATCTGCTGCATCAGATTCAGGCCCGCGCCGCGGCAGGACAGCGCACACTCGTAACGACGCTCACCAAGCGGCTCGCTGAGGACTTGACCGGTTACATCCAGCAGGCGGGCATCAAGGCCGCCTATCTGCACAGTGAGATCGATACGCTGGAGCGCGTCGAGATTCTGCGCGAGCTGCGCGAAGGCAAGTACGACGTCGTCATCGGCGTCAATCTGCTGCGCGAAGGCCTCGACTTACCCGAAGTCTCGCTGGTCGCCATTCTCGACGCCGACAAGGAGGGCTTCCTGCGCAGCGCGACCAGCCTGATCCAGACCATCGGCCGCTGCGCCCGGCACGTCGATGCCGAGGTCTTCCTCTACGCTGACAAGGTCACAGCGGCGATGAAGCAGGCCATGGACGAAACCTCACGCCGCCGCGCACTTCAGGAGGCCTACAACAAGGAGCACGGCATTACGCCTGAGAGCATCAAGAAGGCCATCCGCAAGGGACTCGAAAGTGAAATCTCAGCCCGCAAGACCGCCCGCGACGCCATCCGCGCCAGCGAGGATGAATTCGACGTGACCGAGTCGATCTCCGATCTGGAGAAGGAAATGATGGAAGCGGCGGAGGCGCTGGACTTCGAGAAAGCGGCGATGCTGCGCGACCGGATCAAGACACTAAAGGCCGCACCGACGCTGTTTTCGAATTCATGATGCGCTCAATAATGCGTCAATGAAAAGCGGCAGGTCCGCGGAATCAATGTTTCCGCTTGAGTCCATGTCAACCGCGCAGTCCTGCGGACCCGGCCCACTGCCCATCGTCAAAATATTGACGAAAGAAGAAATATCTCGACCATCGAAGACGCCATTCACGTCCCCATCTCCGGAACCATTGGGAAAAACCAGTAGTGTGGCAGCATGGCTGGCGGCGCTGCCGCAATCATCGGTGGTGACGCAGCGGAATACAGCATCGACGCCATTACTTTCATCCACGGCTGCACTGACGTAAAGCGCCGCAGAGTGTGTGCCGCTGGCAATGCCGAAGGGCTGTCCTCCGACAGATATTGGGCCGTCCACAAGGTCAGCCCACCCCCCCGGTACAGTGGTATCGGCGACTTGCCATTGATATTGGATCGGTGTCGTGCTGTACGCCATCACCGAGAACGATGCTGAGCCAAGTGCACACACGGAACCTCCGACTGGATGCTCGGTCAAGCTCGGCGCCGTGCCGGCGGTTCGGCGCGAGAAATTGGATGCTGGCACGCCGCCGCTTGCTGAGAAACTACCCGCCAGGAAAATTTCGCCATCGGGCGCCGATTGAAGCGCATAGATGGTAGCGTTTGATGTCTGCGTGAAACTCTCCAGATCGGACCACGTGCTTCCATTCCATGCCCGAATTGCGTGGTTGTCGGCGGCAATCAGATTCCCATTTGGAAGAAAAGCGAAATCATAGACTCCATCGAATTCAATGGTCCCCAAGGAAGTCCAATCCGTTCCGTTCCAGCGCACAACCGGAAGTTGATCATTGGTGCCTACGACGCTGGGACGTCCCACCACGATGTCACCATTGGGAAACCTTGTCAGCGCTGCAACGTTACCGCCCTCAGCTCCCAACGGCACCCAATTGATGCCATTCCATCGGGCGACGTTCGGAACAGTCTGCCATTGACCTCCCGAATACTGGAAACCCCCTCCGGCAATCACATCTCCTGTGGGACTTGTAATCAGTTCTTGAACGCTCGAATAAAGTTCTCCTGCGGCACCAAGACCATTCCCCAGGGCAGACCAGGTCGAACCGTTCCAACGGGCGACGTTTGACACCCACGTTGTGCCCGCACGAGCGAAAGCGCCGCCCGCGACCAGATGACCATTAGGCAAAGTTGCAAGCGCGTAGACCACTGGAGTAGTTGACCCCGTAATGCCAGCCCCGAATGGTGCCCAGTTCATTCCGTTCCATCGGGCGATTCGATTGGCAGCAACGCCACCCGCCGTCGTAAACGTGCCGCCAGCGACGAGTTCGCCGCTGGGTAGCGCAGCTAATGAAAGAACAAGGTCGTTCATTCCTGAACCCAGGGGCGACCATTGTCCTGTGATGGGGTCAAACATGGCTATACGATTTGCCGCTGCACCGCCGGCCTGCGTAAAACCGCCTCCAACTACCAACACGGGAGGGAGTGGTCCGCCTGCATCGCGATCCCACCATGTCATGGCCCAAATAAAGCCGTTCGTTCCGGGCACATCCGGCAGCCAGACAGGCGCTGGACACTGCGCGTGTGCGCTCCCAGTCGCGATTGCCACGGTTGCGAACATCAAGACGGTTGCAAAAATACGTTTCGAAGCCCCGAGCTTGGGCAGAATACGGCTGCTCATTCCAATACTCTACTTGTTGGGCGAAGGCGGGTCAACCAAATGCTTACTGCCGTATGAAAAGTGCTCTCACTCTATTGTTCATGTTTACGACTTTCGCCAGTTCACATTCGCGACATCCATCCACCCGGCGACCGCTTGAAGTGATAAACCGCCAGCACGACGACGCGGTCACCCTGAAAATCGTAGTAGATTCCGTATGGAAAGCGCTTTAGAGGCGCGCGTCGAACTGTCCGAAGAACAATCGGAAACGCCTCAGGACGATCGCGAATCGTGCGCAAACATTCGCGCACTCGTTGAAGCATTGCTCGACCGACGCCAGGACTCTGGGATTCGTACCAGGCATAGACCTCGCGCAGATCGCGCGTCGCCTCCGGACGAATAACCACCCGCGTACTCATTGAGGTCCAGTGATTTGTTTTTCAGCCTCTTCCCAGGAAATGGCGGCGGTGGGATCGGCGCGATCGGCCTCCAGCCGCCGGATTAATTCGGCTTGTTGGGTCGGGGTGAGTTCTGGACATCCCTTGGGATCAACGACGCTCTGGAGCAAATCATCGATCAACTCAACCCTCTCGTCCGGGCTGAGCGCAAGTGCATATTTGAATAGGGTGTCCTTGCTCATTCCTTTGATCATACGCAATTGGCAATGGGGATTCAACACGCTCGTGGCATTCACCCCGCCAGCGCCCGCTCCATCCACAACCATACAAGCGTCTTAGTATTAAACAGCATGTGCAGCAGGATCGCCGCGGTCAGGCTGCGCGTGCGGGCGTACAAATAACCAAGCACGATGCCGAACAGCGCCAGGGCCGGGACAGTTTCGACGTTCCTGGAATGAATCGCCCCGAAGGCCAGCCCGCAGAACAGGATCGCCGCCCAGGTCGAACGCCACCACCGCGCCAGGGCCGGCTGCACCATGCCGCGAAAGAACAGCTCCTCGATGACCGGCGCGATCACCGCGGCTTCGAAGACCGTCAGCGCGGCGATCAAGCCGGGCGTATCAGGTCTCTGAAGAATTTCAATCGAAGGATGATCGGGCAAATGCGCGCCCGGTTTCATAAGCTCGATGATGGCCCGCGTCGCATACATCACCCCGGTGCAGATCGGCCAGAAGGCCACGTACGTCACGGCTGCGGCGCCGATATCACTCGGCAATTTATCACCGCGAAGCCCCCATCCGCGACGGCCGTCGACAAAGAGCGGCGTGGTAATCGCGATCAACAGCAGTATGCCCAGCAGCTTGGCGATGGCGCCGACCCAAAGCTGCACGGCGGGCGGCGTCCAGTCGTCCGGCATTGAAGTCGGCGGCGGCGGCGCGAAGCCGAGCTTGACCACCAACAGGTTCACCGCTGATGGGATCCAGAAGAACGCAAGCAGCCCCAGCAGGAGATGTACGGGTTCGATGCGATGCACCGGCTGCGCGGGCAAACCGAATACCACGCCGGCACGGCGCTTGGAGAGTACGATCGCCCCGCCGATGATGAGCAGTCCCAGGCCGAGGCATTGCACGATGAGATCGGCAATCTGGGCGGGCGTCTGCGGAGGCACAACCGACTGGGCGAGCATCGCGGGATTCTACAGAAGATGCTGATCAATGGGCGCCACTGGCTCCTACGGCCATTCCAAAATCGGCGCTATTCTCTAATGGCCCCGGCGCGTGCGGTTTGCTATTCTCTGCCGTTCTGATTGAATCGACGTGCGGGAGTTGAATTGATGCCGGCCACCAAAACCCCAACCGCGCCGCAATGGCAGATCGCCCCCGACATGCAGGGCTCACTGGCCCGGCTTGCCGAGACGATCGGCCACGTCATGGGCGACACGCTCGCCGGATTGACCGCATACGGCGCAGTGCTGAGTCCGGACTTTAACGCCCAGCGCATGTCCGCGCAGACCGTGCTGGTCGTGACGCGCGTCGACGTTGAACGGCTCAAGTCGCTCTCGGCGAAGGGTCTGACGCTGGGTCGGCTGAACGTGAGCAGCCCACTGGTGCTCACCGAGTCATTCATCGCCGATTCGACCGATTCGTTCCCACTGGAGCTGCTCGAAATCCAGCAGCGGCGGCACACCCTGATCGGCCGCGATTGCTTTGCCAGCATCACGCTGCACGCCGAGCATGTCCGGCTGCAATGCGAACGCGAGTTCAAGCGGATCCAACTGCGCATGCGGCAGGGTCTGCTGGCCAGCACCGGTCAGACGGACGCCCTCGATGCGCTGCAGACCGACGTCGCGGCTCATCTGCTTCGAACATTGCGCGGACTGCTCTGGCTGCACGATCGCAGGGAGTTCGTCCCGCGGCAGCAAGTTGTTGAAGAGTGCGAGAAAATGCTGAAGCTGACACTGCCGGGATTGCGCTCGGCGATTCAACTTCACCTGGAGCACGGCTGGTCGGACTTTCAAGCGCTGTATGACGACGTCGAACATCTCGTGGCCGCGGCAGACAAGTGGTGAGAGATTTGAACACACGTATGGCCGCGCCCCATCGATGGGTTCTTTTGATTGTGCTGCTGGTATCACCGGCGGCGGCGCAGACGGTGCGGCTCGACAGCTACGTGAACGATTATGCCGGCATCATCGACGGCGCCACGCGACAGCAATTGGAGACAGCCCTTCAGGAACTGGAGCAAAAAACGACCGCTCAATTTGTGATTCTGACGATTCAATCGACCAACGGCCGCGATCTGTACGAATACGGCCGCGAAGATGTGAAGAGCGGCGACAAAATCCGCAAACGC
>CAYXEY010000338.1:0-6239 GCA_964464105.1 uncultured Planctomycetaceae bacterium | reverse complement strand
GACTACGACGCCACCAAGAACAACATTCGCTACGGGCTGTACTACCTGGCCAGTGTTGCCCAACCGGGCGATGTGGTGGTCTACTTTCAGTCAAGCCACGGTGGCCAGGTCGCGGAAGGCTCCAAGGCCACATATCTCTGTACCACTGATGGCAAATATCACGACACTGAAGTCGGCGCCGACCTCGCCGCATGGTTCAGCGACGACGTCAAGATCGTCTTCATCGTCGATGCGTGCCACTCGGGCGGACTGATGAAGAGTGAAGGCGGAGCCAGTCGGGCCAACCGCGACTGGAGCTTCGGCGAGAATGCAATGTCTGCGTTTGAGCAGGCGCGCGGTCTCACTGATACGGCGAAAGCAAAGGCCAGCGGCCGGAGCATCTCTTTCATGACGGCGGCCGACTTCAATGAGCTCTCATCGGAAGCCGGTCGCAATGGCTTCTATGCGGGAAGCCTTGTGCATGCCCTGAAGAACGCCGCTGCCGATTCCAGTGACGATGGCCTGCTGAGCTTCCTGGAGATGCATCGCTGGGCCTCGAATCGAGCCAGCAGCCTCAACCCCAACCAGAACGCACAGCTATCCAACGAATCGCTTGTTGCCGGCACGATCGTGTCGATTCGCGGTTCGGGTTCGGAACCTCCTCCCGAGCCGCCCTGCGATGGTGGAATTTGCTGCGACATGCGTGGTGGAACCCCTCTCCTGATGGCCATGGGTTTCGCGGGGCTGGTGGGAGATCAGCGCCGACGCCGCAACAAGCGGTAACGGATTTGCAAAACCCGAACAAGCGCCCAAAGCCGCCGAAAATACAAACTGAGAATCGAAAGCCGGTAGCGCCCTCGACCCAGCGTCGAGGGCGTTTGTCTTTTCAAAAAAGGAGAGTCGACTCTGCTTCAATACGCCGAGACACAGATTACGTCGCCGCGCGATCGATCCATTTGGACACGTTTGGCGCCTCGTAGGTTTCCATCCGCGACAAAAGCGCCGCCGGGGCGGAATCGACCAGCACCATCTCGCGATACTCGGGCTTCAGGAAGCGCCGGCGGATCATCGTGTCGATCATCGCCAGCATCGGATCGTAATAGCCAGCCGTGTTGAGCAGCGCGCAGGGCTTGCGATGCACGCCCAACTGCGCCCATGTCCAAACTTCAAAGAACTCCTCAAAGGTGCCGATGCCGCCGGGCATGGCGATGAAGCCGTCGGACAGCTCGGCCATCAGGGCCTTGCGTTCGTGCATGGTCTCCACGATGCGCAGATCGGGCAACCCGCGATGACCGACTTCTCGTTCCCACAACAACCGCGGAATGACGCCAATGACATGCCCGCCGGCCGCAAGCACGGCATCGGCAATCACGCCCATCAGTCCGACGCTACCGCCGCCGTAGACCAGGGCAAGCCCGCTCTGAGCAAGCGCCGCACCCAGTCGACGCGCCTCGTTTGCGAAGATCTCATCATCGCCGACCGAGGAACCGCAGAAGACACAGACGGATTTCATCGCGCGGAGCTTACTCTCCGCGCGAAGATTCATCCAGAGTTCCGTCGTTTATCGCCGCGCGATCAGCAGCAGCTCCTGCAAGAGCTGATCCGACGTTGAAACCACGCGGCTGGCGGCGCTGAAGGCCGTCGAGCTGGTGATCATGTTGATGAACTCCCGCGACAGATCGACGTTGGACAATTCCAGCGAGCCGCTCTTGATTCGACCGGCACCGAGGGTCAGCGGTTCTGTAATCCGCGCTTCGCCGCTGTTGGGGCCGATGAAGAAGATGCTGTTGGACCGCGCGATCAGACCCGGCGGGTTGGCGAAGGTCGCCATCGCGATCTGACCCAGGTCCTGCAACAGGCCGTTTGAGAAAGTGCCGGTGATGATGCCGTCGTCGCCGATGTTGTATTCGATCAGCGTGCCGGTCGAGAAACCGTCTTGAAAACTCATCACCAGGCTCGAGCGCGCCGTGGCCAGGCTCGACATGCGTGAGAAATCCAGCGTGATCGGCAGCGGCTCGGTCGATCCCGACAGGACGCGGTTGATGACCACGCCGGTCGAAGGCTGGGCGATGTACTGTCCGTTCTCGTCGAAGGTAATCGTGCCGGTGCCGATGTCGAGCTGCATGTCCGAGTCTTCGGGCGCATCGGCGTAGTAGCGCCAGGTGGTGCTGCCGGTGGTCTGCTGTTCCATGACCAGGGTCAGTCCGACCGTGATCGGCGTACCGAGCGAGTCGTACACGATGAACGAAGTGTGGGCGCTCTCGCCGTTGGCGGCCTGGGTCTCAGTGAAATTGAAGGGCACGGTCGCGCTGCCGCTGCTCACGATCTCGCCGGAGTTGATCGACAGGGCGTTTTCAAGGCCCGCGTTGCCGCGAAGCTCCAGCCGGCCGCCGTTGACCGCGACACCCGGCGAACCCGCCACACCCGGTGTTTCATCGATACCCATTGTGTCGTTCAGCCACTGCAGGTAATCGGCCACGGTGGTGCCGGTCGTGCCGACAATGAACGACTCCTCGGGCACTTCTCGTCCGCCCTTCTTCGCGCCATTCAGCGAGATTACGTCGCCCGTGGCGAACAACGGCGTGCCGCCGACGTTCTGCACGACGGTCAGATTGGTCGCGCCGGTGATCGGATTTCCAAGATTGTCTTCAAGAATCTGCGAGTGCAGGATGGTGCCCTGGGTGGCCACGTCGCCGCGGGAGTTCAACGTGCCATCGAGCCGGGCCTCGCTCGACGCCCGCGCTGCGGTGAGCTGGCCGATGGGAATGCTGATGTCCTGGATCGCGCCGGGAATGATGCGGAAGTCGGAGTCGATGCCATATCCCTGGACGGTGAAGCCGTTCTGGTTAATCAGTCGGTTGTCGGCGCTGAGGGTGAAGGCGCCGTCGCGGGTGAACACCTGCTCATTGGCCGGCGTCCGGAGCACGAAGAAACCCTGCCCCTCGACCGCCAGGTCGCTGGGGATGCCCGTCGTCTCCAGCGCGCCGGGATCGAACGATCGCTGTATCGACCCGATGATCGAGCCGAGTCCGATCTGGTTGGGGTTGGTGCCACCCTGGGTCGTGCTCGGCTTGGTGCCGGTCGACAGGGTTCGAGCGAACTGCGTTTGAAACAGAACGCGCGATCCCTTGAACGCGGTCGTGTTTACGTTGGCGATGTTGTCGCCGATGACGTCCAGCCGGCTCTGGCTGGTGTTGAGACCCGAAAGGCCCGTGAAGAGTGCGGATGTAAGACCCATGTGAATTCAGCCCTCGTATTGGCGAATGACCTGGCGAGAGGTTTCTATTCCTGTTCCTGTGCGTACAACCCATTCAGGCGGATTTCCGCGGCCGACGTTGCTAATTCCGAATCGAGAGTCCCTGCCCAAAGATTGAAAGCAGCGCGGAGGATGTCTTCTCACGTCCGCCCTGCAGACGCTCCATCAGCTTCGACGTCGCCCACTGGTCAGCCGCCCGCAGCCTGGCGGAGTCCGAGGGATCGTCGTCGGTTGATCCATCGACGGGATTGCCGGTCGACGGCGTGGTGCCATTGTTGGCCGGAGGGGTGTTCCCGGTCGGAGTCGTCGGCGTGCCGCCATTGAGCTGGGCCAGTTCGGCGGCGAGCTGATCGCGCACCGCCTTGGGCAGATTCTCGACAACCGTCACTTCGTCCACCTTGTTGGCCGGCAGCTGCTTGCCGTTGTGCAACTGAAGCACCGCCGAACCGTCGCGCTCAAAGGTCACGCCCAACACCAGGCCCTGCACGGTCACTTCCTGACCGGCGCTGTCGGTGAGATGACCCGCGACGTACTGCCCGATGAGGCCCGAGGTCGCGCCGAAGCGCTGCTCCCCGGCCAGTGCTTCGAGCGACTTGTTGAGCGTGTTCGACTGCTCCATCTGGCGAATCATGGACATCTGCTGCAGCAACGCCTGATTGTCGGTCGGCTTCATCGGATCCTGGTTCTGCAACTGCGCGATCAGCAGGCCGAAGAAGTCCTCGCTCTTGAGATCGTCGAACCGACGCGTCGTCGGAGTCGATGGACTGCCGACCAGGGACGTGGGGTTGATGGAAGTCGTTGCCATGCGTTGGTCCTTTCATCGCCGAATGCGGCGTATCTATCGTCAAGCCACAAGATCGAGCGAACCGTCCTGCATGATTGCGTTTGCGATCGGATCTTCATGTCTCATTGCGTGCGTCGCGGGTTCCATGTCGATGCCGGAGGCATCGCCGCGCATCCACCACGGATTCGCGTCGGACCGCCCGCTGCGATCGCCGGCGGAGGATTGACCGTTGTTGAAGTTCCACGAGCCTTCGGCGTTTTCGCCCTGTGAATGCTGACGTGGCAACGCGTCATCCGAGTTCGATCGATGTTCGAAGCCGCCATTGGCCGAGGCGTCTGCCCGCACGACGACTTCGGCGCGCTCAATCGAAATACCATGGGCTGAGAGTGCCTCGCGCAGCTCGCCCAAGCGCGATTCGATCAGCCGCCCTGCCGCCGCGTTGTCCGCATCGACCCGCAGGCTCATCGCCCCGGCTTCCATGCGCACGTCGAGCCGCAACTCGCCGAGTTCCACCGGCGACAATCGCAGGGTCACCTGGTGGCGACCGGAACCGCCGTTGGCCGAGAGCACGCGGGCCGTGCTCTCCATGGACGACGCAGGGTCAAGACGCGTGGCGAGAATCTGGCTGAAGGTCGCGCCGGCCGGGGCGGGCGCGGTGACGGTTGAACTGGACTTCGCGCCCGTCGATGTCGTTGTGCTCACGGATGGATTGGCGGACGGCGTGTTCGATTGTTGATTCGACTTACCGCCGCGCGATTCTGTCTCGCTTTGAGTCGACTCTGATTGCACCGACACGCCGACCAGCAGCTTGCCAATCGCCGCGGCCGCCGGATCGCCCGTAATCTCACTCACGCCCATCGGTCGAGCGATCGACTCGGAGCTTGTGGCGATGCCTGCACGCGATGTTGCGGGTGTACCTGCAATCACCGGCGATCCAGTGAATCCAAGAGCAGCCTGATCATTCGATCCGCGCTGCCAGGAGCCTTCGTTTCCAAACTTCTGTCGCGGTTCGCCGTGTAGCGATCGCTCCAGCGCGTCGCCCACGCGCACATCGCGCATCGACTCGCCCTTGGGCTCCACATGCGTGGAATCTAAGTCAGCGCCGCGCGTCGCAACGGCCTGCTCCGACAATGGCCGCAACATCGAATTGACTTCGATTGCAGTCGATGACGCATTGGCTGCTGACGTCTTGGGTTGCGCAGCTACCTTATTGAGTCGGCCGCTCAAGTCCGCATTGACTTCTGAATCAGCACTTTGATTGACGTCGGCAAGTCCCAATTCAGGCGCGGCGGCGGCATTTCCCCCCGTGGCATCAATCTTGATTGCGTCCTGCGGCACGGCCCCATCCTTCGCTACTGAATTGGACGCGATATCACTTACTGTGCCCTTGTCCGCATTAACAACTGGCTGCGCCGTGGCGTCGGAATCCGACTGAGCCGCAATGGTTACGTCAGCCGAATCCACGTGACTGGCGGGCACCTGCGTGCTTTCTGCGTCCGACGCTCTTCCGACATTCGCCTGATCCGGCACATCGGCAACCGGCGTCGCCGGCCCGGCGATGCTCACCACGACGATCGGCATCGCCACCATGCCCGCGTCCACGGGCGCATCCTGCGTCTCCGCCACCGGCGCATCGCGTTCGTCGCGCAGCTTTTCCGTCGATTCGGCTTCATCCGCCCTGGAATCGTCATCACGCGAATCGGCGCGTTTGCCATTGGAGAGTTCGCGGCTTTCGCGATTCTCGCGAATCGAATCGCGCGCTGCATCGAGATGTGCGCCGAACCCGCCCTCGCTCCGCATGTCGCGCGGAGCCTGGGTCCGCGCGATCAGCGCGGTGGCCAGCGAGTCGCCGAGGCGACCCATCAACATGTCAGACACGTATCAGGCTCCCGGTGACGGCGCAATGTCCGCACCCGGGGCCTCCGCCTGGGCAGCGTCGCTGGTGTGAAGTTGGTCCAGGATGCGCCCGATCCACGAGCGCTCCTCCGGTGATTTGCATTGCTCGATGATCTTCCCGACCTTTCGAGCCTCGAGCTGCATGAAGACCTTCGCAACCTCCGGTTCCGACATCTTCTGCAGCAGTTCCTTGGCGGTCTTGGGCTTGGCCTGGCCGATCAGATCGACCTGCTTGTCCCAGCCGCTGTCGCCGGCGGCCGATGCCCGGGCTTCCTGCTCCGAAGCATTCCGCTTGCGCGCCGCCTCAAACTCTTCCTTCTGCTT
>CAYXEY010000337.1:0-6253 GCA_964464105.1 uncultured Planctomycetaceae bacterium | reverse complement strand
GGCAGACCCGCTACGGTCGCACTTACAAGTGGCCGCTTCAGCCGCTGGCCCTCAAGCCCGGTGTCTCGCTCTCGCTCTTGGTTCGCGGCCGGGATTTTCAGCCGGCTGTCGATATTGCACCGTCAACGAACAATGCGCCGACGACGGAACCCGCTGACCCGGCCCGATCGCTCGAAGTCGGCGTCGGCGAATCGTCCGCCTATCTCCTGCGCGTGGTGACGCGTGAGGAGCTACTGGCCGACCTGGGCCGTCGCGAGCAGGAATGGCGCCGCGAGTTCGAGCAGGTCATCAAGAGCCAGGAGCAGCTCAACAGCCGCGTGATGGACCTGCGCGACCGGGCCGCCAAGGGCGGCGAGACCCCGGACCTCCTGGTCCGTTATGGACAGGAGGCCCGAACGCAGCGCCAGCAGGTCAACCGGTTAAGAACTGTGCAGGGCCAGTTTGAGCAGATCCTGGCCGAGTTGGAGACCAACCAGCTGGATACGCCGCAGGTGCGCCGCCGGTTCGGCACAGGCGTGATAGCAGCATTGGGGCGGCTGATTACAACGGACGTGGTAGAGGCCGCCGACTTGGGCGACCGTCTGCGCAGGCGTTTTGATGCGGCAATGGCCGATGATTTGGAACGGCGGCAGACGCGAATCGTCCAATCCATGTATGCCATCCTTGCTAACATGCTAAAATGGGAAGGATACAACGAGGCCGTGACGCTGTTACAGGACATTGTCCGACTCCAGGGGGATCTGAATAAGCAGACCCAATCCCGCATGGAGCAGGAGATCGAGCGGCTGTTTGGCGGGGATGCGCCCGCCTCCCAGCCGACCAGCCGGCCGGAGCATCAGCCATGATGCGAGAGTTGATTACTGGAAATGGGTGGCATGGCCGCGGCTGTTGGCGGCCATGTTCGCTGGCACTCGCGAGTGTCCTGGCCCAATTCGTGGGCCTTGGGGCTCTGTTGGCCCAGGACGCGAACCAGCCCCCGCGCCCATCCACGCCGACCTCAACCACCGAGACCGATATCGCCACCCCGGCTGCGACCGAATCGACTCAGTCCACGCTGGGCGATAAGCAGGCCATCATCCGCGATCGCGTCGGGCGGCTCGAAGACCGCATGTTTGAACTGAGCAAGGCCCTCAAGAAGGCCGAACCCGAGCATGCCGCCAAGCTGGTAAAAGCCCTGGGCGCGTCACGCAGTCTGTCCGTGCGTTCGAAGATGGACGAGATCGTGGCCAAGCTGACCGCCGAGCGATTGTCGGACGCGGCCGATCAGCAAAAGGTGGTCGCGGCCGATTTAGACCAGTTGCTGCAACTGCTCATGGAGGAGGACGACAAGTCGGCCGAGCGCAAGAAGGAGATGGATCGCATCAAGGCCGCCAAGGAGGCCCTGAACAAGATCATCGCCGAACAGGAGAAGGAGCGAGCCGACGCGCTCGCCGCCGCTGCCGCCGAACGGACCGCGGATGCGCTTGAAGTGCTGGCCGAAAAAGTCCGCGGACTGCTTGAGAAACAGCGGACAGTCACCGAGCAGTCGGAGAAGTCCCAGGGTGATGGCGCCGCGGCGGCGAAAGCGGCAGGTGATCAGTCGGCGGTGCGGCGCGATACCGAGAAGCTGGCCGAAAAGCTGAACGAGGCCGATGCACTGACTCCGACGGCGACCGATCCGCAGGGCGGCCAACCAGCGAACAATCAGGCCAATCCGCGGGGCGAAGGCGGCGAAAAATCGGGCGAGTCGCCCGGCGAATCGCCCAAGGGGCGTGAGTCGCAGCAAGGTCAACCCGGCGAACAGGGCAATCCGTCTGAATCGCAGGGGTCGCAATCTGGTGGAAAGCCAAGTGAGTCGGGCGACGCAGCCGAGTCGAGGAACGCCGCAAAGCAGGCCGGCGAAAAGACGCGCGAAGCCGCCGAGAAGATGGAATCGGCGGAAAAAGCGCTGCGTGACGGCAAAGCCGGTACCGCGAAGTCCGATCAGCAGGCTGCCGAGAAGAAACTCGAAGAGGCCGCGGATCGGTTGGATGCGCAGGCCAAGGCGATTCGCAACAAGCTGAAACTCGAGGAGGACGCCAAGCGTCAGCGTGAGACCAAGGACAAGACCAAGCAGCTCGCCGAGGACATGAAGGCTGGCGATCAGAAGGGCGAGGGCGAAGGCGAATCCCGCGAGAAGTCGGATGGAGAAAAGGGTGGTGAATCCGGCAAGGAAGGCGGCGAAGAGGGGGGAAAGTCGGGCGAGAGCGGCAGTGAGCAGGGCGGCGAATCTGGTGGTGAGCAAGGTGGCGAGCAGGGCCAGAAGCAGGATGGCCAGAAGGGCGGGCAACAGGGAGGTCAGCAGGGCGGCGAGCAGCAGGAGCAGCCCATGCCCGGCCAGCAGGACATCGAAGGCGCCCTTCCGTTGCAGGAAGACGCCGCGGATCAATTAGACAAAAAGAAGCCGGACGAAGCCGCCAAGAAGCAGGAACAGGCCCTGCAGCGTTTGAAACAGGCCAAAGAGCAGATGGAAGACGTGCTCGACCAGATGCGCAAGGAGCAGCAGGAGCAGTTGCTGGCCGCACTGGAGGCCCGCTTCCGCGCAATGCTCGCGCAGCAGCTTGAGGTTAATAAGGGCACGCAGACGCTGGCCGGAATCGGCGCGGCGAACTGGAAGCGCAGCGATCAGCTTGAATTGGCCGAGCTTTCACGCAAACAGAAATGGGTTGGCGATCAGGCCGACCAGACGCTGCAGATCCTCGTCGAAGAGGGCACGACGGTCGTCTTTCCGCAGATCATCGAGCAGGTTCGCGATGACGGGCGCGAGGTTGCCGGACGGATCGGCACGGCCGACGTGGGCGCCGGCGTTCAGGCGGCGCAGGCCGAGCTGGAGCAGGCCATTCGCGACCTGTTGGCCGCGGTGAAGAAGATGCAGGAGGAGTTGCAGCAGCAGGATCAGCAGGGCGGCGGCGGGGGTGGCGGGAATCAACCCTTGTTGCCGGGTTCGGCTGAATTGAAGCTGCTCCGCTCATGTCAGTTGCGGGTGAATTCCTCGACCGAAACGCTGCAATCCGACAAGCTGCGGCCTGAAGTGCCCAGCGCCGACATCGTCTCACGACTGGAAAAGCTCGAGAAGCGCCAGGAGGAAGTCTCGAAGATGGCGAAGGAATTGCACGAGAGTCTGAATCGAGCGCAATAATGTGGCAGGCCCGCGGCCGATGTGCCGCGAGCAAAGGTAATGCAATGGTGCTGAAGCTTTTGGTTGCGTGCATGGTTGCGGGCTGGGGCCAGAATGCCCCGGACGCGCCTCCGCCGCAGTTGCCCAACCTGCCGGGTCCGCCAACGGCTGCGCCGGCTCTGCCCGCGAAGACGTTTCCGCCGCGGATTCCAATCAAGACCGTCGTCGATGATTTTCTGAAGGCCGTGGCCGACGATTCCGCGTTCAACGCCAAGGCCCGTGCCTTCGTCGCCGATTCAGCTGCCCAGGCAGGCGCGACCGACTCGCCGGATTTCATCAACCAGTCGCTGGCCGTGCTCTCGCCGGCTTTCAAGGCGGCCCTCGATTTGGAGTTTGACGACAAGGCTCTGGAGGCCGCGACGGCTTTCGAGGCGCTGTCGCGCGAGGCCAATCCTTATGTCGCCGTCGCGGCGGCCAATCTTGCTGCCACCACGCTGATTGACCAGGAGCAGATTGAACTGGCGCTTGAAGTCCTGACGCTAGTCGAAGGCCGGCATGCTCCAGTCGAGAAGTACACCACGGCCCACGATCGATTCCTCTTTATGCGCGGCGTCTGCCTCGTGCATGCTTTGAACTACGAAGGCGCGGTCGCATCGCTTGAAGAGTTCGTCGGGCGTTATCCCGATGCGCCGGAGCGGTTGCGGGTCGGCGCGGTGCAGATTCTCACCGAGTTGTCACGCCGCGCACCCGGGCGCATCGGCGACGTCCGCGACCTGCTCACCTACGCCCGGCGCCGCATTCACACCGGCGAAACGGGCAAGCCGGTCATCGAACGTCAGAAGGAAGCGGTCGCCCTGTTGGACGCATTGATCGAAGAGGCCGAGGAGCAGGAGAAGAACCAGGGCGGCGGCGGCGACGGAAGCGGCGGCGGCAATGGCGGCGGCGGTGCGCCGCAGGGCAATCAGCAGTCTGGAGGCGGGGCCAACCAGTCCAATGCCCCCGGCGGAGCGGATCGCGATGCGAATCTGCGCAAGAAGATCGCCAAGCCCGGCGACGCCTGGGGCCGCATGCCCCCGCGAGAGCGCGATCAGATTCTGCAGGCCCTGCAAAAACAATACCCGAGTCAATATCGAGAGCTGCTGGAGCAGTATTATCGACAGTTGTCCAAGGATGCCGGCAAACCATGAGATTGATCTCCAATCCGATTTGCTCGCCTCGGTGGTCGCTCCGGGTCTCGGCTGGCATGGTGGTGCTGTTGTTGACCGCGCTGCCGGCGTGGGCTCAGCAGCCCGCGACTGAATCGCCGTCCGGTCCACGCGTGCGCATTGAAACGCTCGAACGCGGGATGATCGAGGGCGTTTTGTCGTCAATCGACGCAAACCGCGTCGCACACATCCGCGGCGAGAGCGGAGAATCGTCGGTCAACTTGACCGAAGTCCGGGCGATCGATCTCACCGAGGCGAAGGCGACGTCATCGTCTTCCGCGGAATCGCTCAATACGGCCGGGCCGGCAACGTGTCATCTCGTCGACGGCGGGCGAATCTCGGGTCGACTAAGGGCTCGCGTGCCACGGGCAGTCAGGATCGACCCTGCGTGGGCTTCCACACTGACAATCCCGTTTGAAGGCCTGCGGACCGTTCGATTTGGAAACCCTGATCCCGCCGCGGGGCGCGAACTGGCGGCGCGGATGCTGGCCCCCGAGCCGATGCGCGACCTACTGATCGTTCCGCGCGATGACAAGCCCGTGGTGCTGCCGGGGGCGCTGGAGAGCCTGGGTCCGAGGAACTGGGTATTTCGCCTTCAGTCAAGATTGCAAAAGGCCTCGCTCGATCGGGCCTACGGCGTCGTGCTGGGCGCAGCCCCAGGATCGCCCACGGCCCGGCCCGAACATTTTTTCCTGTCCGGCGGCGATCATTTCACGGGCGATATCCGGTCCGCGACATCGAGTTCGATTCAGATCGGCTCGGCCGCGTTCGGAGAAGTGAAGCTGGATTGGTCACGAATTGGGAGGATCGAGATTCGCAGCCCCCTGGTCACCTGGCTGGCCGACGTGAAGTTCAAATCCCAGGCGGTCAAGTCCGCGCTGGGCATCGATTGGACACCGCGGGCCAATCTTAACGTGGTCGGCGGACCCATCAGTTTGAACGGTCGCAAGTACGCACGCGGCCTCGGCGTTCATGGTACGACGAACTTGTCGTACGACCTCGACGGCAAGCAATCGCGCCTTCAGGCCACGATTGGCATTGACGATTCCATGGGGAAGCGCGGCAGTGTGGTCTTTCGCGTGATTGGCGATGGCCGTGAGCTGTTCAAGAGCGATGTGCTCCGCGGCGGGGCCAAGCCGGTCGATATCTCGGTGGACATCACCGGGGTCAAGCTGCTTGAATTGTCGACCGACGCGGCCGACGGCCTCGACCTGGGCGACCATGCCAACTGGGCCGATGTGCGGATGATCCGCAGCGACGGCGGCGGCGTGTCTTAGGGAATCGCCCTCCATGACGTCTTCACTGCTCCTGTCATTATTCATCGCCGCATGTTTCGCAAACGACGTCCCCGCGCCGAATGCCCCTGATCCGGCCGCGATCGCCACGGTTCGGGCCTACGAACGCGCCCGCATCGAGCTGATCCGTGAACTCACGCCGACCGTCGTGTGCATGTTCAGCAAAGATGATCAGTCCGGCGGCGGGGGAAGCGGAGTCATCATTGATCCCGAGGGCTACGGCCTCACGAATTTTCACGTTGTGGCCGGCATGATGCAGCAGCGCGAGGGCAAGGGCGGACTGTTCGATCACAAGCTCTACGATTTCGACGTGCTCGGCATCGACCCAGGCGGCGACGTGGCCATGTTCAAGCTCAATCGCAAAGAGCCGTTCGTCGCCGCGCCGCTCGGTGATTCAGATTCACTTGCAGTCGGTGACTACGCCCTCGCCGCGGGCAATCCGTTCCTGCTCGCCGAGGATTACGCACCGACCATCACGCTTGGCATCATCTCCGGCCTGCATCGCTACCAGTGGGGCAGCGGACGGGCGCTGCGCTACACCGATTGCATTCAGGTCGATACGTCGATCAACCCCGGCAACTCCGGCGGCCCTCTATTCGACATGTCCGGTCGCGTGA
>CAYXEY010000336.1:0-6264 GCA_964464105.1 uncultured Planctomycetaceae bacterium | reverse complement strand
TCCTGGTAGCCATGGTGCCCTCCCTGCCTGTCCCGTGGCGGAAGGGGTGGGATTCACACGCCTTCGCAAGCTGCTGTTCTCGGGGCGGAAATTTCCGGCGGCGGTATTCGATACCCTCAGAAGTACCCTCACCGCTCGCCGCAAGAATCTGCCGCCCCTGCCGGCCGAGGCTGCCCTCGGCTCCGGGCGGGAGCATATCGCAGAACGCACGGGTGGGAGTGACCCCCTACTGAGCGACTACAATCCACGCGTGAAGAAGAAATCCTTGGCGGACAGCAACCAGCACCTTCGCAATCGCACCAAGTATCGTCGGGACCTGGTTTCCAACGTTGCCAGCTCGACCGCCATTGAAACGGGTCAGCGGGTCAAAGAGATTTCCGAGCGTCTGACCAGAGACATCAAGAGCGTCCGGCTTTCTGATTCCCAGTCCCGGAAGTGATCGGGGCGAACAGCTCGGACATTGGGGATAGTTCGGATCCCGCCCTTCCAACATAGGGCTTGCGAATGCCCTCCACTGCCGACGAACTCGCTGCAGCGATTCGAAGCGCCTTCGCCCGGCTTGCAGGATCGCGAAGCCACGGGTTTTCCTGCTGCAGGCTTGGCACCGGACTAGATGAACGAGAGCGCACGTTACGACGGACTGCCGCTACATCCCAATGCGGAGCAGATACCCGAGCGGACGCGTCCGAACGCTTCTTCTGAAAAGCGGCCGGCACGCAAGGCGATCAGGGAAACGTTCAAGGTAAACAGCTTTTCAGGCCGAACAAAGCTGGCCTTGGGGAATTTGCCGACAGACAAGTCAGCGTTGTGCAACGGCAGCGCGCCTGTGTGCCCGGCCTGGGAGGTCACCTGCACGGCAAGGAAGTCGCCGCGAGCGTCAGGGTCAGTGAGCAGTAGAACCGGCCGGCGCTTGGTCGCTGAAAGATCGGTGTATGGGAACGGCAGCAGAACGAGGTCACACCGCCGATACATCGTTCCAGACCTCATCGTCCGCATTTTCCCATTCTGCCAGCGCCTGGGAACGCGTTTGCGCAAGCTGCAGGTCGTCGCTTTCCTTGTGCGACTGGCGAAGCTTCAGGAAGGCGATGAAATCCAGTACCTCACGCGCCAGCGGCTCCGGCAGGGGCTTTACAGACTGGTAAATCTGCTGGGCGATGCTCATGGCGGCATTCTACTGGAATCCCTGCCGGCGCAACCCTTGGAAATGTGGCACTACCCGCAAGAAATGCCCCAGGATTGGGCTCCTCCCGGATTCCGACAGGCTAGAGCCGTGGATCCACCGGCTCACTTTCCAGAGCCAGCACACCGAACACGCATTCATGCACACGGCGCAAAGGTTCCCGCCTGACGAATCGCTCCAGCGACTCGATTCCCAACGCAAACTCCCGCAGCGCCATGCTGCGCTTGGTCGAGAGTCCGCGTTCGCGAAGACGTTCAAGGTGTTCGGGTCGGGAGTACTCGGGCCCGTAGATGATGCGCAGGTATTCAGGCCCGCGACACTTGATCGCCGGTTGCAGTAGTCCCCGCTTGCCATAGACCACGAAGTCCACGGGCTTCATCACCATGCCTTCACCACCCTTCCCCGTCATTTCCTCCCACCATGTGAGCAGGGCTGAAACTCCGGCATCGTCGTCCAATCGCGTGGTTCGGAACGGCGTCGCCAGGAGAAGCTCCGGACTCAGCTTGCAGACTTCTGCCAAAGTCTCCATATGCCAAAGGTGGGTCTTGTCCGCATGCACGACACCTTCGCTCGCCAGCAAATGAAACGGCGCGAGTTTGATGTCATCAATCCCCACAACAGGCCAGCAATAGTGCCGGTAGGCGTTCACATACTGATCCACCAGTGACGCGCGCTCAGTAAACGAGCGTTCGAGTTCAGACACATCCAGTCCGCGTCCCAATGCCTGCCCCAGTTCTTTCAGCGCGGCGCTAACCGCCGCACGCGCAGCTGAGCCCGTCGGGGCATATTGCGCGCGGAGAAGATCCTCGGCTTTGACGGACCACGGCATCAGCTCGCAGTCCAGGCAGAACCAGTCTGTCTCGAACTTCTCCCAAAACGACGCACCATCCAGCGCCGCACCAAGGCGGTCGAGGACGGCATTCTGCAGAGCGTCGTCGGCAAAGAACCGCCTGCCGGTGCGCGTGTAGATGATTCCGCGACCCTCACCCTGAACGCCAAATCGCTTCAACGCGGCGGCCTCGTCTCGGCAGATCATTACGACAGCCCGCGAACCCATGTGCTTCTCTTCGCAGACGACGGTCTCTACCCCTGCCCTGCGGTAGTAGTCCAGCGCCTCGGTGGGATACTCCAGATAACTATCCTTACGACTCGTCTCGCTCGGTGACATCGTAGGCGGCAAGTAGATAAGCCACTTCGGATTCGCCGCGAATCGGCTCATGACCTCCAGCGCCGCGACCGAATTCTCCTCGCGAATAGTGATCGTGCGATGGAGCCGCGTCTCGATCAGTCTTTTTCCGGTTACGTCTTCCAGGTCCAGAAGGTCATCGAGAGCTTGCTGAGCAGAGAGATCTTCAGCCTTGGGCGCATGCAAGGGGCGCAATGGTTCGTAATGCATCTTGTGAGCCGCAACGGAAACGATTTCCCGCTCCGGGTAGCGAAGCGCAGTCAGCTTTCCACCGAATACGCAGCCCGTATCCAGGCAGATAGTGTTGTTGATCCACTCTGCCTCTGGAACGGGCGTATGGCCGTACACCACCATCGCCTTGCCCCGATAGTCCGCAGCCCAGTTGTAGCGGATCGGCAGTCCGTATTCGTCCGTCTCTCCGGTCGTCTCGCCGTACATCGCAAACTGCCTAACTGCGCCTGAGCCTCTGCCGTGCATTTCCTCGCGCAAGCCGGCGTGGGCCACCACCAGCTTCCCCCCGTCAAAGACATAGTGGCTGACAAGACGATCCAGCCACTCCGCTGCAGACGACTTGAACTCCTCCGACTCTGCCTTGAGTTGTTCCAGCGACTCGGCAAGACCATGAGTGAGCTTCACGTCGCGACCACGCAGAGCTCGCGACAGCTTCACGTCGTGGTTGCCTGCAACACAGAAGGCCACGCCCGACGCTACCGTATCCATGGCGAGCCGGATCACACCAGGGGAGTTCGGCCCCCGATCCACGAGGTCACCCACGAATATCAACTTCCGTCCCTCCGGATGAGCGACCTTGTAGCGCCCCTCCTCCAGATCGACGGAATACCCAAGGCGCCCGATCAGTTCGAGCGTCTCATCAAGGCAGCCATGAATATCTCCGACAATGTCGAACGGGCCCGCCTCTGTCTTCTTGTTGTTCCAGAGAGGCTCACGTCGAACCGTCAGCCCTTCCAGTTCCTCCGGAGACCGGAAGATGCTCACGTGCCGGAATCCCTCGCGTTCGAGCCCGCGCAGCGACTTTCTGAGCTGACTGCACTGGTTCCGAATCACGTGATCACCGAAGTTCCGGTCTGAGCGCAGCGCATTGCGCTCACGGCAGATCCGCTCTGGGAAGTCCAGTACCAAGGCAACGGGCAGACAGTGGAACTCCCGAGCCAGCGCGATGAGCGACTTGCGAGCCTCCGGTTGTACGTTCGTTGCGTCGATGACCGTCAACTTTCCGGCTCGCAAGCGCTTGCCTGTGATGAAGTGCAACACCTCGAACGCGTCCTTGGTCGCCGCCTGGTCGTTCTCGTCATCCGACACCAGCCCGCGGCAGAAGTCGGAGGAAATCACCTCCGTCGACTTAAAGAGCGTCTTCGCAAGAGTGGACTTGCCCGATCCTGAAGGACCGACCAGTACCACCAGAGCAAGTTCGGGAATCTTGATCTCCACTATCGCATCTCAAAGACGGCCATCTGGGTCGGGGCTCCAAGCTCCGGGTCGGCTTCGCCCACGCCCTCGAAGCGCACCTTGTAGCCGAACCGGTCGGCAATGCCGCCTGCCCAGAACCCAAACTCCGACCGCGTCCATTCGAAGCGATGATCCGGGTGCCGAAACTGGCCCGCCGGAAGCGATTCGAACTTCACATTGAATTCCGCGTTTGGAGTGGTAACGACAATGGTCTTTGGCCGCGCCTGCTCGAACAGGACGCGCTCAAAGGCACGCAGCCGGCCCGCGTCCAGATGCTCGATCACCTCGACAACCGTCGCCGCGTCGAAATCCCGAAGGCGACGGTCGCAATACATGAGCGAGCCGTGTATCAGCTGAATCCGGTCTCGAAATGCTGGTGCCAACTGATCGAGATGCAGTTTGTCGCGTGCAAACTCCAGTGACCGGAAAGCTACGTCCATTCCAACTATTCGATCCAGTTCCCGCTGCTTCGCGAGTTCGCGCAGGAGCTTTCCCTCTCCGCACCCAAGATCAACGACGGACTTCGCACCAGTGGCCCGCACGGTCTCCGCGACCTGCGTCAATCGCAGCGAGTTGAGGCTGATTCGGGATTCCAGAGCCTCTTCCCTGCCAGGTGGCCTGCTATCACTCGTTGACCCCTCGCCAGATTCTTCTTCAGTGTCCACAGCCAAGCGCTCGATTGCCTGAAGGGCAAGGCTCTTGCGGTGCTTCAGATAACGTCTTGCGATTTGCTCCTTGGCCGGGTGGACGGGCAGCCAATCACCGCCGCGTCGCAGAAGCTTGTCCACTTCATCGTCGCCAACCCAGTAGTGCTTCTCGTCGTCCAGCACCGGAATCAGCACGTTGAGGTGACACAGCAGGTCCTGCAGCCGCTGGGTTCCAGCCAGCGAAACCCTGTAGTAACGGCTCGGCCCCCACTCCGGGAACTTCGAATCAAGGGCAAGGCGCTCGGCTGCGACCTGATAGCCCAAGGGTTCGAAGAGGTCACGAATCAGGCGCTCGCCTCCGCGACTGGGTAGCACTGCGATTCGAGCTTCAAGCGGCAACGGCTTGGCGGCAAGCTCCGGACGGTCCTTGGACCGACCACCCAAGGCCGTTCCGAACACCTCGGAAATGGCCACCGAAAGGAACGAAGAGGCAACGTATGGCCTGTCATTGACGTACTGCGTGAGCATGCCGCCGTCGCCGGCCGGTCCCGACTTCCGCCGTACCAGCCCAATGGGATCAACCTCAAGCAGCAGACAGACTGTACAGCGGTCCGCGGTCGCCTCGGGGTAGAAGACCGTGGCGCGACCAAATGACAGATCGAACCCGTGCACCCGCGCCGGGTTCTTGTGCAGCAGGTAACCCAGGTCAGTCGCAGGGGCAGTCTTCGTTGTAATCGTTAGAAGCATGGGTGGCAATGATCGCACGGAGCAGCACCGCGGGGATCCCGTCCCTCCAGATCTAGCTCCGAAGGAGACACCAAGGAGTCGCGATAAACGGGCCGCTATCTACCTACTTGCAAAAGAGGAGTGATTGGGCCACCTCAAGATCCCCGATCTGGCGACTCAGATACTTGGGCGCTTGCCGCCTTTGCATCGCGGCGCTGCCTGGCCTGCTCCACCATTTCCGCGACTGCCTGGTCTGGCGACATTCGAAGCATCATGTTGACAGGAATCACCACTTCACAATCCACGGGGTCTGAGCCCTCAATTGTGAGTTCCGCGATCTTATTGGCGATGACGTTGTAGCAGTAAGTTCCGTAAGCCCTCACGTCGTTCTCCTCATCTCCTGCTACGCCTCCCTCCTCAAGTTGATTGTGTAGATGGCCCTTGTTGAAATCCAGAACGAAGGGCAACACGATGGTTCTGCGGTCGTTAGTCAGCACGATTCGCACCAAGCCATTCTCCATCGCGTCGACATGTATCGTCATGCGCTCCATTCCAGCGATTGGCCCATCAGGCCACAGACCCAAAGACGCGACACTTCCATCAATAGCGGGGATCTCCTTCGGCGTACCTCCCGCCTTCAAGGTTGCCAGCACTTCCGGCTGAATCAATGGCTCCCATGGTTCAAGCCTGTTGCGAACTTTGTACAAGTCCATGCTGTTCGGAATGTTCAATTCGTCGCGGATATAGATGGCGGCAAGCCCCTCCATGACTGCCAGATCTTGAGATAGCCGTCTTCTGTCTTCCGGAATATCGGGATCTATTATTTCCCCACCTAAGGAGGCATGGGCGACGGCACATCGACCGCTCTCAAAGAGGTGACGACCCACATCCACACCTTGAGACTGCAACTCAGCAATGCGCTTCGCCGCTCGATCAGCCCCGCCTACTCCTCAGCCGACGATCAACTTCTTCGCCATAGATGTGCAGGACGTATGGTGTCTTCATGTGTACTAGCTACGACTTGATCTGACATTATCATGACGCATGAAGATGCGAAG
>CAYXEY010000335.1:0-6280 GCA_964464105.1 uncultured Planctomycetaceae bacterium | reverse complement strand
CACAAGATGGGTGACGTCGATGACGGCACCACCACGACCGATTTCGACGAACAGGAGCAGGAGCGCGGCATCACCATCTTCAGCGCCGCGGTCACCTGCCCCTGGCGCGACTACACGCTCAACCTGATCGACACCCCCGGCCACGTCGACTTCACCGCCGAAGTGGAGCGCAGCCTGCGCGTCCTGGATGGGGCGATCGTGGTCTTTGATTCCAAGGAGGGCGTCGAGCCGCAATCGGAGACGGTCTGGCGGCAGGCCCGGCATTACAACGTCCCAAGCATCTGCTTTCTCAACAAGATGGACAAGATCGGGGCCGACTTCTGGATGTCGGTCGAGTCCATTGAAAAGAAACTCGGCGTCGTCGCGGTGCCGGTGCAGATTCCAATGGGCGCTGAATCGTCATTCGTCGGCATCATCGATCTGCTCTCGATGAAAGCGTGCTATTGGGATGCCGCGACCAATGGCGCCAAGATCACCGAGAAGGAGATTCCCGCCGAGTATCTCGACGAAGCCCAAAAATGGCGGCACAAGCTCGAAGAACGCGCCGCCGATCATGACGACGCGTTGATGGAGAAGTACATCTCCGAGACGCCGCTCAGCGAGGATGAGATTCGCCGCGGATTGCGCAAGGCGACCGTCGCCGGGCTGGCCCATCCGGTCTTCTGCGGGTCGTCGCTCAAATATGTCGGCGTGCAAAAGTTGCTCGACGGCGTGGTGGATTATCTTCCGTCACCGCTGGATCGTCCGCCGGTGGAAGGTCACGTCAGCCTCGATGACGCCACGGCGATCAAGCGCAAGCCCAGCCGCGATGAGCCCTTCTCCGCGCTTGTCTTCAAGATCGTGGCTGAAAAGCCGCTCGACCTCTATTACCTCCGAATCTACAGCGGCTTCCTGCGCAGCGGCACGCGGGTCTTCAATGCCAATACCGGCGAGAAGGAGAACATCAGCCGCATCTTCCGCATGTTCGCCAAGCGCCGCGATCAGCTCGATGAGGCCGGCCCCGGCGATATCGTCGCCTGCGTCGGCCTCAAGGACGCGGTGACCGGTCACACGCTCTGCGACGCCAAGCACACCATCCTGCTGGAGAAGATCGCCTTCCCTGTGCCGGTCATCAGCGTATCGGTCGAGCCGAAAAATACAAAGGACCGCGATCTGCTGGTGGAGACGCTCAAGAAGCTAGGACGCCAGGATCCGACGTTTCAATATCACGTCGATCCCGAAACAGGGCAGACGCTCATCTCCGGCATGGGCGAGCTTCACCTTGAGGTGCTGACCTACAAGCTCGAAAAGGACTTCAAAGTGCCCGTGCTGGTGGGGCGTCCGCGCGTGGCCTATCGCGAAGCGATCACGAAGGCGGCGGAGGGCGAGGGTAGCTTCATTCGGCAGACCGGCGGACAGGGGCAGTACGCCGTGGTACGCGTGCGGATCGAGCCGTTCACGCCGATCGAGGGCGGCGACACCTTCGACTTCCGCGACGAGACCCGCGGCGGCGAGCTGAATCGCGAATATGTGCTGGCGGCCCAGCGAGGTTTACACGATTGTCTGGGCCAGGGGTTTCTTGCCGGCTTTGAGCTTTTGAACGTCCGGGCGACGCTTCTGGGCGGCAAGCAGCACGACGTCGACAGTTCCGAACTGGCCTTCGAGCAAGCCGCGCGAATTGCGTTCAACGAAGCCGTGAAGAACGCCGGCCCGGTTATCCTCGAACCGATCATGAAGATGACCGTGACCACGCCGGAGGATTATTTTGGCACCATCAACGGCGACCTGGCCAGCCGCCGCGGACTGATTACGGACACCGAAATGCGCGGCAACCGGCGCATTATTTATGTGGAGATTCCGTTGTCGGAGACGTTCCAGTATGCAACCAAGCTGCGCACCCTGAGCCAGGGCCGCGCGGCCTACTCAATGGAGCCGCTGGCGTATCGGCGCATGCCGGAGAATCTGCAGACGGAGTTGCTCAAGCTGCATGGGTATGTGTAGTCCGTTCTGTTTAGGAGCGGCTTAATTGACGCTTGTATCCAAACTGGTGTGTGTAACGTGCGATGCGGGATATGCGCCGGGCGCATGTAACACGTGCCCGGTCTGCGGCCCCGCCGAGGGCATCCTCGACGTCATCTCGGATACGGACGTCGCGAAGATGACATTGACCCGTGCGGCACTGTCGACACGTGACCGTAACCACTGGCGCTATGCCGAACTTCTGCCGCTCCCCCGGGATTTCAAACGCGTGCAGCCGGACGTCGGCTGGACGCCGCTGATTGAGGCGCCGCGACTGGCGAAAGCGCTGGGCATTCGCCGCCTGCGCCTGAAAGACGACGGTCGCAATCCAAGCGGATCCTTCAAGGATCGTCCCAGTTCGCTCGCAGTAGCAATGGCTATTGCACAAGGTGCGAAATCGATCGCGACTGCATCGACCGGCAATGCTGCGAGCAGCCTGGCCTGCTCTGCGGCTGCGGCAGGCCTGTCCTGTTTCATCTTCGTGCCGCGAACCGTGCCCGACGGCAAATTGGCGCAATTGCTAGCCTATGGTGCGACGGTGTTCAAAGTCGCCGAGGGCTACGC
Organism: uncultured Planctomycetaceae bacterium; assembly: GCA_964464105.1. Lineage (GTDB taxonomy): Bacteria > Planctomycetota > Phycisphaerae > UBA1845 > UTPLA1 > CAYXEY01. The sequence continues at coordinate 3,718 of CAYXEY010000335.1, read as the reverse complement.
GGCGGCCTACGACCTGTGCAACGAGGCCTGCGCCGCGTTCGGCTGGTACAACCGCAACTGCGCGATCAACCCCTACCTCGTTGAAGGAAAAAAGACGGGCGGCTTGGAAGTCGCCGAGCAATGCGCCGACGATCCGCCCGACTGGGCGACGGCTGTTCGATCGCCGGCGTCGCCAAGGGCCTGCGGCAGATGCGCGAAGTCGGCATCATCGACTGGTCCGCCCGGATGCTCGGCGTGCAGGCGACGGGCTGCGCGCCGGTCATGGATGTGTGGCACCGGTTTGTAACCGGTGATTCGGGTGCAAAGCTGGAGATCGACCCGAACGCCACGACATACGCCGACAGTATCAACTGTCCGGTTCCGCGGAATTGGCGCAAGGCGGTGAACGCGGTCCGCGAATGCAACGGCGCCTACGTGAGCGTGACCGACGAGCAGATCATGGCCGCGGTCCGGGAGACCGGACGATTGACTGGCGTCTTCGCCGAACCGGCAGCAGCTACGGCGGTGGCGGGAGTGGCCGAAGCGGTGCGGCAAGGCATCATCCCGCGCGACGCCTTCGTTGTGGCGATGATCACCGGCAACGGACTGAAAGACACGGCAGGTGCGATGAAGGCAGTGGGGAAAGCCCACGAAATCACGGCCAACCTCGACGAAGTCCATCAGTTCGTTCAGTCTGGCAGGTCGAGCTAGGTCTTGATCGTGCGCCTGACAATGGTCAAAATCGCGTAGTGGATGGCGATTCCCCCGATATTGTTGTTTCGCGTATCAGCCCGACTAAATTGCGACGTCATTTCGTCTGGCTCGTGTTCGTGTCAATTGGCTTGACTGCCTTCGCCTCGCTCCCCATCGTTGCGTTCTCGACTGGTCCAAAGATCATCGATCATCGCATCCTATGGGGCCTCTTTGCCGCAGCCGCAATTTATGGCGTCCTATTCCCATTTGCTCAGACGGCCCGCTTTCTTGGCAGTCAATCCGCATTAGTCATATCGAAAGGCGAGCTTCGAATGGGGAACCCCACCTTTGGGTACTCCGTCGTCCTCGCCGAAATTCTGAGTCTTCAAAATCGTCGCACGGCAAGCCTGATTTCCTTCGGCCTGGATAAAGGGGTTGCCATTCAACTCACCTCGGGACGCGCTTTCAAGATCCGGGGAAAGCCCCAGCCATTGGCCGGAACGCTGAGTCGATGGACTTACAAATGCCACATGGTGATTCCAGATGTCTATGAGCTGGAGTCAAGCACGGTACTCCAGTCGATTTACGACTACATCTCTTATACTTCCGCACGGAAGGTCGAGATCTCGCAATTGACCCGGCGCGGTCGCGAGCTATTGGTGCTGACCGACGAGGGGCAATCAACAAGCAGTGAAGCTCCGTCGCTTGAATCTCCAAATGCTGAAAAGGTCTCGTGCGTCCGATGTGGTTACGACTTGCGCGCCCACAGTCCAGAGGCACGGTGTCCGGAGTGCGGAGCGGCGGTCGAAGTTACGCTCAGGCGGCCTCTGCTGGAGAGCTCCCACGGTCAATGGGTTACATCGTTGCGCCGTGGAAGCCTGTTGCTTTGCCTCAGCTGCGTCGCAATTGCCGTGCTCGCTTTTCTTGAAATGCAGTGGATCAACCAGCTCATCGCGCGACGGCCGGTGACTGCGTTGTTTCGGATTCAATTATTCAATGTCGAATTGGCGGTGGCGCTGCCGTTCGCCCTCGGCGTCATCCTGTTCACGCGGAAGTCGCCTGGTTTCGATGTCGGGCGCGATCCAGGAATTCGAAGACTGGCCCGCTATTCGTTGGCGATTCCAATTACTTCGCTGGCAATCGTCCACTTTGGCCGGTTCGACCTCTTGACCGAGAGTATGACGGTCGCAATTGCCGCAATGGTGGTCGGACTCCTACTGCTCCTGTATTTGCGGCGGCTTTGGGATATGGTGCCGGATACGCTCGGGCGACAATGGACGACGCTGGCGGCCGGGTTGCTTGCCGGAGTTCTCACGGTGATGCTGGTTGCCTATGCTGCATTTCTGGTATTGCTGCAGATCCCAAATGCAATGCAGGCCGCTGCCACGAGACTTGGCGTTCAATCATCAAGGCCGCAGACGCCACCTCCACCCGATCACTCGCTCGAGTGGATCGCATTTCTGCCGGGAATTGTGCTGGCGGTCAGCCTTGCCGCGTTCTGGCTGGCGACCTCGAAGTTCAGACAGGGTGGGCGGATCAAGATTGCAGATTTGAGGTCCATGAAATGACGGTTGTCTTGAGAAATGCAATCCTTCTCGACATTGATCCGATCCGCGCGGAATTAGGTGGCCTTCGGCTTGAAAACGGTGTGATCGAGGACCGCGGCAGCGATGTCATGGGGCAACCTGGCGACACCGTCATCGACTGCGGCGGCGCGGTGGTGATGCCCGGGCTGGTCAACGGGCATACGCACCTCTATTCCGCGCTGGCGGTGGGCATGCCGCCGCCGGCGGAGCCGCCAAGGAGCTTCATGGAAATTCTGCAGCGCGTCTGGTGGCGGCTCGACCAGGCGCTGGATGCCGAATCGATTGAGACGTCCGCACTTGTTGGCGCGATCGCGGCGGCCCGATGTGGCACGACCACGCTGATCGACCATCACGCCTCGCCGCGATGCATCGAGGGTTCGCTGGATTACGTCAAGAGCGGAATCGCGACGGTGGGCCTGCGTGGCGTGCTGTGCTACGAGACGACTGATCGGCATGGCGTCGATGGGCGCATTGCAGGCCTCAACGAAAATGAACGCTACCTGATCAAACTAAAGGACTCAGCTCGGGGGCAGTTTGGCGGCCTGGTAGGCGCGCATGCATCGTTTACCTTGAGCGAACAAGCGTTGATGCGCCTTTCGGAGTTGACGAGGAAATACAACGTTGGCATTCACATTCATGTAGCCGAAGACCCCTGCGATGATGCCGATTGCAGGGAAAAGTACAATTGCTCCTTGCTCGAACGCCTTCGTAACTTGCTCGCGCCGGACTCAGTCCTCGCCCATTGCGTTCATCTCGAAGACGAAGATCTTGAAGGGCTTCGGACGGAGCAATTATGGCAACGAGAATATGGCGATGCGCATCGTCTCGTGACGATTGCCCACAATGCCCGCTCTAATATGAATAATGCCGTGGGTTATGCACCCATTGGGATCGCCCATGATCAAATGATGCTGGGCACGGACGGCATCGGCGGCGACATGTTCGCGGAGGCCAGGGCCGCGTGGTTGATCGCGCGGCATGAGCATGCGGACATCAGCCCGGCCGACGTCGTGCAGATGCTGGCCCGCTCTGCTCGCCGCGCTTCGCAGTCTCTCGGCGTCACGCTCGGCAAACTCGAACCCGGCGCATCGGCGGACATTGTCGTCACCGATTATGTGCCGGCCACGCCGCTCACGAATGAGAATGCCGCCGGGCATCTGCTCTTCGGACTGCATGCCGGTCACGTCAAACACGTATTCGTAAACGGCCAGCCGGTGGTGCGTGATCGAAAGATCGTTGGCGTGAATGAAGCCGATGTCTCCCAGGCGGCGGCCGCGGTAAGCACTGCCCTGTGGCGTCGCATGGAATCCATCCCATAAGGGCCAGCGAAGTCACCAGGGACAACGAGGCGATTGGACATGCAATCTGTCATAAAGAGTTCGAGCATCCGTCGCAATTCACCGGCCATGCTGCGGTAGCCATCTAACAACCGGGCATGTCGTGCGTTGATTCTTCGCGGG
>CAYXEY010000334.1:0-6287 GCA_964464105.1 uncultured Planctomycetaceae bacterium | reverse complement strand
CGCCATGGTATTATGTTCTCGACAACGCCACTCGGGCCTCAGTATTCGCAAATCGTAGAGAAACTAATCTCGCACGGAGCTGATGTGAATTCCAGGAATGACTCTGGTCGAACTCCACTCATGAAAGCGGTATACGCGGGACATGCAGAGATTGTCGATCTGCTCCTGCGGTCTGGCGCCAGTGTTACCATCACGGACGATTATGACAAGTCGGCAATGGATGTGGCGCGGGGTGGGAATATCCAAGAAGGCATTCGCAGGCGCGTAAAAAGGGCTTTTCAAGGTTTGAAGGATCCAACCCGAAACAAACCGATCGAACAGCGATCACCCAATTTTGACGGCCGTCCAAAATACAAGGACAAACGGTAATCGTCCCTCAATTCCAGGCTAACAGGCTCAGACATTCGTCTGAACAAATGACAGTGAACGTGTCGCATCTCTTCAGTGTTTACTTATCAATTACCGCATCTTTCAACAATTCGCTCAGCACGCCGACGAATCTCCTTCGCCAAGCTTTCAGCTTGAATTGAATCACCGACATTTCTGATGACAAGATGTCCATTCAGAATTCCCTCAAGCCGGGCGACGATAACTAATTTGCCATCGACTGCTATGCCGATTGATTTACCAATACGCGGCGAACACCACGCGTCAAACTGTTTACTGCATTCATCGTGCAGCCTCATCAGTATCACATAGCTCCCTTCAGGTTCCCGGTCGGCGAAACACGCCCCGCCATTAATGTAGCTAAGGTTAAGCCCAGGTGATGGATCGCAATACCATATATTCCCGCTCAAATCTCTTAGTTCGATAGAATGAAGGGTGTCAGCCTGCTTATCACAGTCATAGACTTCGACAAAATCGAGATCCTCCGAATCGGATGACAAGTCGGTAATTGTCGGCCTGCCTTGGCGTCTCGTCTCGGGTTTTTCCATCCAACCACAAATGACCAAGAATGCCAATATCAGTATGATGCAAATAACCTTCATGACGCCTCACGATCAAATAATGGAAAAAAGGTCCTGAGTGCAAACCACTGTCTTCACCGATCTTTACGTACTCACGAACTGATCCCTCTTCCGATCTTGCCGAGTGCGTCAAAGGGCCCTTGAATCAACAAGTCATCTCCGGTCGCCAAGCGCGTCTGCGGGTTGGGAAACACCCCCGCAGTGCCGCTGCGCGGGCGATGGCGCACCACGGAGAAACCATAGCGCGACAGCACTTCGCCGATCGTCAGCCCCACCAGCGGGCCGCCTTCCTCAATCGTCGTCTCGCGCATCACGATCAGTTGATCATCCAGAACAAACCCATCGGTCAGGGCCGCATCGAGCGCGCCTAGTGCGAACGCCGGGGCGCTGATGGCCGACTGGCTCATGCACACATGGATGTCAAACGCATTGCCGATCTTGTCGGCCATGTTCTGATCGAACATCCGCAGCACCACGCGAATCTTCGGGTTGAATCGCCGGGCATCCAGGGCCACTTCCAGATTGGCCAGATCGTCATTGGTCGCGAGGATGATGCTGCGGGCCGCGGCCACATTGGCCTCGGCCAGAATCACATCCTGCCGGGCATCGCCCAGCAGCAGCGGCGAGCCGTCGCGACGAATTTCCTCGAGAAAGGCCTTGTCGGCATCGCGCTCGATGACCACCACCCGCTCACCCAGCTTGCGGAGCAACTGATACGAGCGGTAGCCGAGCTTGCCCAGGCCCACGAGGATGATGTGATTGGACAGCGACGAGGCCATCATGGTGCACCAGCTCCGTTCATTGCGCCGCCGATCGCGCATCATTTCCGACAATTCTACAATCGCATGAATCACAACGGTCAGGCCCACGACCGGCATGAGGAAGACCAGCGTCCGCATGACCAGGTCATTGGGCAGCTCGCCCGGGATCTGCCCGAGGATGTACGACCAGGTGAGGTAAAGGGCTTCGAGCGGCGTGTCGCCCTCGGGCAGGCGGCGAAAGTAAATGAAGGCCGCGCAGGCCGCGATGACCACGGCAATGATGATCAGCCGCAGCCAGAAGCGCTGCACCACCATGCGCAGGAAGCACCACTCCCGCCAGAGCCACAGCCGCATCGGCCGTGGCCGCACCGAGCGGATTTGCAATTGATCGATGCGTGAGCCGATCACGGTTCATTCCTGAGTCGGAGGACGGAAATCACTTACGCATACCTGCCACGACAATCGTCTCGACGGCGTATAATGACCGGACGGCGGCGGCGTGAGAAGGACGCTTGCCCGTCCGTTGAATTGAGTGGCGGCCCGGCATATCCGGGCGACACGGTATTCAGGGTGATTTCGATGCAGCGACGCACGGCAATCATTTCGGCCATGCTTGCCACGGCAATCGGCGTCGCCGCCCATGCCGGCGAGCCTGAAGTCGGCGACAAGGCCCCGGGGCTCACCGTGGTCAAGTGGATCGGCGGCGAGCCGGTCGACCTCGGCAAGGCCGATCCCAACGACGTCTTCGTGCTGGCCTTCTGGCCGTCGGTGTACCGGCAATCACGCTATTACACGGCGCAGTTGTCCGAGCTTCAGCGGCAATTTCAGGACAAGCGCGTCCGGGTCGTCGCGGTCACCGATGAGGACGAAGAGACCATCCAGCGCTTCCTCAACAGCGGATGGCGCAAGCAACTGACGTTCACCATCGCCATCGATCGTCGTGGTCGCAGCATGCGGCGCTGGACGATCGAAAACAACCGGATGGACCCGATTCGCACATACGTGGTGAAATCCGGCAAGGTCGTCTGGGCGGGGAACATTCACCAAGAATTGGACACCCAGGTGGCCGAGGCCTGCGGCGATGCGGTCTATCTCGCCGGTGCGAAGGAGCAACAGATTCAGGCGACCAAGCTTCGCACCGCCTTCGAAGATGAAAAATGGGACGACGCCCTGGCTGCGCTGGACAAGATGCAGGCGTTCAAACCGCGCGAGGGGCGGCTCTGCACGGCGCGGTACATGGTGCTGGCCATGAAGAAAAAGGACGCTGCCGCAGCCAAGGCCTACGGCCCGATCCTGCTGGCTAATTGCGACGATCCCGAGGTGCTCAACGAACTGGCCTGGGGCATGCTGACAGAGCAGACGTGGGCTGAAGCGAAGGATCTCGAATTCGCCCGCGAGGTGGCCCATAAGGCAATGAAGCTCACCGACGAGAAGAATGGCGCAGTCGTTGACACCTACGCGCGTGCGCTATTTGAATTGGGAGATCTGAAGTCGGCGATCGAATGGCAGAAAAAAGCGGTCAAGATCTGCCAGAGCAATGATGAGTTTCGCGGCAGCCTCAACGAAGTCGAAGACACCCTGCAGCGCTATCAGAACAAGCTCAATCGCGGAATTTAGCCAGCACAAGTTCGGCGGCCTGATCGGGCGTCAGACCCTCCAGGTTGGGTACGCTTGCGTCGGCCGATCTCAATTGACTCGCGTCGTAATGCGTCTGCACTGCCAGGACCGGCATCCCGGCTGCCTTCCCCGCGGCGATTCCGTGCAAGCTGTCCTCGATGACCAGGCACTGTCCAGCCGTCAACGACGGCGACATGGCCCGCAGGGCCTTGAGCGTCATGCGGTAGCCGGTGGGGTCAGGCTTGGACAGGCGGGCCTCGTCGATCGAGATGATCGTCTTGATCCAATCGTCGAAGCCGAATTGCCGGAGCAGACCGACGATTTCCAGCCGCCGCGCCCCGCTGCACACCGCGGTCGGCCCGCGCTGATGCGCTTCATACACAAAGTCATCCACGCCGGGGAGCGGTTCCAACTCACGATACATGACCGCTTCATACCGCGCGTTCTTTTCGTCAAGCAGTTCGCGAATCAACGCGTCGTCGAATGATCGGCCCGCCTCGCTGAGCACCTTGCGAAAAAAATCGTTGTCGGACAGCCCCATGAGACGTTCGTAGAAATCAGCCTCGCTCACGTGGATGCCGTGGGCATCGAGCACCGCCGCGGCGGCCCGGTAGTGCAGCGGCTCGGTGTCTGCGATGACGCCGTCGAAATCGAAGATGATGGCTTTGATCATGCGGAAACGGAATTACATGAACTCAGAAGAAGTCGTGTGGTGCAGGCCTACAGCCCGTACCGACCGGCCATTGGCCGGTTCCACATTATTGAACGGCTAATACACGGCTTATCAAGCCCTCGGCTGTCTTCTCGTCGGCGGCCTCGGCAATGGCCCGCGCAATCGGCTCGGTATTCGACGCGCGCACATGCACCCAGCCCTCCGGCCAGTCGATGCGGATGCCGTCGATGTCATTCACCGTGCCGCTCCCGGCGACGTCCGGCACGCGTTTCATCCAACTGTCAATTTTCTCGCGCGGCATCTCGAACTTCTTCTTGATCATGGCATATCGCGGCATTCCAGCGACCACCGCATCGAGCGGCTTGCCCACCCCCGCGAGCAAATCGAGCACGAGCGCCATCGACACCAGGCTGTCTCGCACCAGCACCACGCGCGGATCGATCACGCCGCCGTTGCCCTCCCCCGCGATGACGCAGTTCTTCGTCATCACCGCATTGGCGACATGCGCCTCGCCGACCGGCGTGCGAATCACGGGCGGCGCACCGGCGGACTTCGCCAGGTCGTCGATCACGCGAGACGTGGACAGGTTCGCCGCCGTCGGCCCCGGCGTCTTCGAAAGCACGCGCATGGCCGCCAGCGCTAACGTGTACTCTTCGCCGATGTACTCAGCGCGATTGTCGACGATGGCCAGCCGATCGGCGTCGGGATCCTGAGCAAATCCTATGTCCGCTCCATGCTTGCGAACGTCATCGCAAAGCGTTGTCAGGTTTTCTCTGGTCGGCTCGGGCGTGTGCGCGAAAATGCCAGTCGGCTCGGGATTCATATGCGTGATTTGACAGCCGAGACGTGTAAGCAACTCCCGCCCCGCCGCACCGCCGGCCCCGTTCACACTGTCAAGCACGACTTTGAATCGCCGGCGCGAAATCGCGGCGACGTCCACGGTCGCGAGCACGCGCTCAATGTGCACCGCGTTCGCGGTCAAATCAGTTTCGCATCGCCCGATGCGATTCACATCCACCAGCTTGAACTTCTTTGCCCGCAGCCGATCGAGGATTTCAGTAGCCACATTCGCCTGCGGAGCATGTCCCTTCGCCGTGAGGAACTTCACGCCATTCCACACAATCGGATTGTGACTCGCGGTCAGCACAACGCCGCCCGCGGCCTTGCGCTGTGTCACCATCACCGCGACCGTCGGCGTCGCGACGACACCGACATCGACGACGTCGCAACCCGCCGCCAGCAGACCGCTGACCATTCCCGCGCGAACCATGTCACCGCTCGGACGGCTGTCACGTCCGATGACCACCTGTTCGCCGCCGAGATGCGTGCCGAAGGTCAACCCCAGTTCGGCAGCGAGCACCGGCGTCATGGTCTCGCCGATGATGCCGCGAACCCCTGATACGCTCATCATGAGTGTCACGAATGCTGATCTCCAATCGCACGGTTGCCGGACGGTTCCTTCCCGGAATCGATACCCCCGGGGTTGAAACCCGGGGCTCCTTAACCTCGCCCGCGACGGGCGCGTTCCAAATCCTCACGCACATCGGGCCGCAGGAACCGCGCGTCCATTTCCGGAAGCGGCGCCAGGGCTTCAAGCGTCCGTTCATAACGCGTTTCCGCGTCGGACAACGTGTCGATGAACAGGACGCGTTTGCCGCGCAGCACGCACAATCCGCCGCCCTCGCCGCCAAGCTGCTCGCGGCGAATGGCGATTCCGGCGGCTTCGGCAGCGGAAATCAGATCATCCAATCGTGCGTCGAGACCCACGCCCGCTCCCGTCAAGTCGTTTATAGTCCACGGTCGATGAACTTGGATGCCTCCATCTTCAAGGAGGCCCAAATGTGAGTCTCTCGCTCGGACCGTTCATGAGCAATCCCACGCCCCCCAACCTATCGCATGACCTGCCCGACGTACAGGAGCAACTCGATGGCGCGGCGGCGCAGCTGGCCAGCCTCGATGAACAGGTCCGCCGGCTGCAGCAATTGGCCGGGCTGGGCACCATGTCGGCCATGCTGGCGCACGAGATCAACAACCTGCTGACCCCGATTGTCAGCTATTGTCAATATGCAGCCTCGCGGAACGACCCCGAGCTGCTGCGCGCGGCGGTCGAAAAGAGCCTGACCGGGGCCAGGCGGATTTCGGCGTTGTGCACCAAGGCGCTCGGGCTGGCTTCTGATCGAGAAGCGACGGCATCGCCCACACTGATCGCCCCGCTGGTGACTGACGTGCTTGACGGGCTGGGCCGCGACCTCGCGAAGGACAATATCA
>CAYXEY010000333.1:0-6300 GCA_964464105.1 uncultured Planctomycetaceae bacterium | reverse complement strand
AACGGAATGCCCCAATCTTCCAGTTAACCTCGTTCTCGCCCTTCAAATAGAAAGGAGCTGTCATTACCAATATCAAACCTAAGACCACTAACGTGAGTATCTGGATCTTCGTGCGTCGATTTGTCATACTCAGAAGGAGCCATTTCTAGGGTAGATTGTAAAGCCAATGATTGGATCCTGTGGTGTTGCACCAGAGAACACATGCAGGGCAGTACATTGTCGTAAGGCCGCAACCTGTTGGTGGGCCGGTTTCAAATGCAACCAATTCGCCATTTAGAGCTTTCAAGGCACAACACTCGAAACAACCAAATAGGTCAACAGCGGGCGTTGAACCACATGAGCCACAATAGGATCCCATTCCATCATTCCATAGGTCCATTTGCGAGCTAGGGAGCTGAGGAGCGTTCCACTCGTAGCAGCCCATAAATGTTCTGGCTTGGGCGCAGCCGCATCCTGGTAAGATTCAGATATAGCATGTTGCCGCGCAGTGTTTGATTGCGTTGATGATATTATGATCGTCAGTCGCGGCTTGACCATACCGGATGCCCAGTTCGCTCATGATGATTGACATTACACCTGTGTTACCGAAGAATGTTGCATTCGAAATATTCTGACAGCAAACGGGGTTTGTAAGACAAAAAGCGCAAAAACAAAAAGTTTGTCGATTGAATCCATACGTAGGTTGAAGGCCACTTGAGTCACTAGCACCGGTCGGTCTGGCGGCCATTGCAAGATAGGAATAAACAGGGACAGCCACGAATGGCATGAAGACATAACTTGTTTTACCGTAACAAGTTATAGACATAGTTGTAAATAGAATGACCTCCCCGTGTAATGGTGTGTGTCTAGGACACCGTTACAAAAAGGAGGTCACGGATGACCAGTATCGCACCGTATGTCCGCCGACTCAAGTCTCGACTGGCGATCGCGTTGCCGTCTGTCGAGTTGGTGAAACCCGGTTTGGTGGAGGATGTCTGTCGTTCGATGGGTTATCGCTGGCGAGAGCGGTTCTGGACGCCCGTGGTGACCATTCTCACGTTCTTGAGGCAAGTGTTGCATGCGAATTGCTCGTGTCGTGAAGCGGTGGCGCTGACGCTTGCGTTGGCAGGCTCCGATTGTCCCGATGTGGCCGGAGATCCCAGTGCCTACAGCCAGTCGCGACAAAAACTCCCGCTGGACGTGCTGAGAATGCTCAATCGACGGATGGTGAGCGCCGTTCGACGCGAGGCTGGCGGCTCACGCCCCTGGTGTGGACGCGACGTGGTGGTCGTGGATGGCTCCTGCGCCTCAATGCCGGACACGCCCTCTGCACAGAAAGCCTGGCCCCAGCCGTGTGGACAGAAGCCGGGCTGCGGGTTCCCGGTGATCCGTATGGCGGCGATGTTCTGCCATGCCAGCGGTTGCCTGCTGGAGTGGGCAGCGGGCTCTCTGAGGGTCAGCGAACTGACCCTGATGCGGGGACTCTACGAGAAGCTCAAGGCCGACACAGTCGTGCTGGGTGACACTTTTTTCAGCAGCTATTACGACCTGGTGTTGCTGCGGCAGCGCCGACTCGACGGAGTCTTCCGTTTGCATCAGCGACGACCGACCCATCCGCCGGATGCCGTTCGGCTGGGCCATCGCGATTGGCGAGTGGAATGGACCAAGCCGCTGATCAGCCCCCGCAACGTGTCGCAGAGGGACTGGGCCAGGATCCCTGAGACGCTGGTGGTGCGACAGATTCGCGTGGACGTTCAGATCGAAGGTTGCCGCACGAGGAAACTGTACCTGGTGACGACGCTGCTGGACCCGGTGGCCTATCCGGCCGACAAGCTGGCCCAGCTTTATCGCGACCGCTGGCTGGTGGAACTGAACATCCGGAGTCTCAAGACGACGTTGAGGATGGAGGTGCTCAAGGGGCAGTCGCAGGACATGGTGCTCAAGGAACTGCAGGTCTATCAACTGGCGTACAATCTGATACGCATGCTCATGTGGCAATCAGCACGGGCTTGTAACGTCGATCCGCGCCGGCTGAGCTTCGCCGGCACGCAGCAGCGGATCAACGCGTTCATGCCGCGCCTGGCGCTGTGCCAAACACTGGACGAGTATCAAGACATCACCACGCTGCTAATCAAACAAATCGCCGGCGACATTCTGCCGCGTCGTCCCAACCGAATCGAACCCCGCGCCGTCAAACGAAGACCCAAAAACTACAGGAGGCTCACACGGCCCAGAGCAGAAGCGAGACTGTTGACCTATTTTATTGATGGCTAACTACATGCCATTCGTGGCCGTCCCTATTTATCCTAGCTTCTGTCCCTATTTACCCCGTCCCGCCGCAGCCGCCGGTTTATTCATCCTGCCACCTTTGATTTCCCTTACTTCTTATCCCCCGGTCTAGAAGGAAAAAAATCTAACGCCGGCTGGGAAGTGCTGGGTGGGACGGATTTCCCATTATCATCGACCAATTGCAGAAAGGGTTGTCCCTTGGAATCACAACCAATCGACACGTGACACTTGTCTTTTCTGCCTTTCCCAATCTCAAATACTGCCGTATCTTTCCCTAAAAAAAGCCCGACAGTTGTCGAATGGCTTAGCGTGGACAGTTGAAGACTCAGAGAATCATTGTTAACAGGCGAAATGGAAAGCTGGGACTTTCTGGAGCCAAAGGTTAGGCCAATTCCTTGGAATCCATCCGCAAGATGGGAAATAGTTGCAACTTCCTCCCCCTTAGCATTAACAATAACGAGCCTTTCTGTCCTTATACTAGACAAATGCTTATCTGGCTCGTCTCCTAAACTAACGCATGCAAACCCGACTGCGCAAGTTAATAACCCAATACACAACTTAGTCTTTTTGTCCATAACAGACTCCACTAGTTAGTCTGCGATCGAATAATATTGATTACTTATTGAATCTCAATTAATACGGTTATTGATTAGTCGCAAAACGCTGCTCCCATCCCGCCCCAGACCCACCAAGGCACATTACCTTGTCCCGCGGAATTAAGGCATGCACACAAGGCGTCATCACACGCTTCACAAACTGGAGGTGTATTAATTCCTTTTTTCCATGTACAACCATGCTGAGCGTAGCAATTGTCATGGATTTCACAACATGAGTCTTGCGGATCGATTGGGGGTAGCATTGGCCCCGGGTCGCCGTAGCACTTTCCGCCACCCCATCCAGCACCACACCAATTGCCCCATTGTTTATCGCAAACAGGAGGGATAGGTTGTGTTGTTGGCTGAGTTGTTGGTTGCGTTGTCGGTTGCGTTGTTGGTTGTGTCGTTGGAGTACCCGGCGGAGTCATTTCTGAACCATCTGGTATGTAATCACCGTTGGGATTGCAGATAATAAAGGCCTTTGTGCCTGGCAATCCGCAAAAAGTACCATCGGGATCAACTAATTTCACGGGGTTTTGGTGGTATGCTCCGAGAAGATTCGCACCATCGACATATTCAAATGGATCCCTTTGGGCAAAAACTCCAAGCCCAGACAAGTTCTCCCGTATTCGATTCTGATACTTCCCGCACTCCCCATCCAGCCAAAGCCCTTGGTGCATGAAGGGGTTACCGAGGCGGCTGGTGGCTTGCTGGTTGCCCCAACTGCCGTTGTAGGTGACCGCCTTGCCGTAGGGGTCAGTGACGTAGCGCTCTTCGACCGCTCCGGCCGTGTAGGTCATCGCCACGGTGCAATATTGCGCGTCGGCGTGGTAGAAAAAGAGTTTGGGGCCGGCCGGGATGTCCCACATGGCGACGTGGTCATCGACGTAGGCCGATTGACCGGCATGCACATACCGCCGCTGGTGCGTCGTGGTGCTGGAGACGGTCTTGTATTCGCTGACCACCTGCCAGAGTTCGTTGACCACGTAGGTCCAGGTGCCGGCGTCCGTGCCCGAGGGGATGATCTTGCGGATGCGGCGGCCGAGGGCGTCGTAGAGATACGTGCCGTCGTCGGTCAGGTTGCCGTTGTGATCGTGAACCAGGGTCAGCGGCGAAGCCCCGCCCGAGCCATCCGGGTCGATGGTGAGATACTCGTTGGCCTTGTTGTTGGTCCGCGGCTCGGTGATGGTGGTGTCGTTGGTGCGCTTGATGAATTCATCCCAGTTGCCCAGCTTGTTCAGCGTCCAGGCGTTGCGCTGGGTGAGACTGGCATCCAGCCGGTGATCGGGCATGAAAGGAGACGATCTGGACATTCTACTTCTGTGCCTCCATTCGCGTCCGGCGGTACGGGCGACTCGTGGCATGCTGGAAATAATACACGAGAAGAGATCGCGTCTCAAGCGGGCGAATTGCGCCAACTGATTCGTCTCTCGACCGGAGGCGTAAAGCAACAAAACCGATCGAAAATGTTGCGGCGCAGAGCAGCGCGTCGCGGACGTGGGAATTGTGAGGGGGGCCGCGAGAGGCGAAAGGGCGTTGACGATGGTGAGTTGGGGACTTGAAGACGTGAGGACTTGAGGACTTGAGGGGTTGGAGACGTGGGGATGATCCGGGAAGGGCTGATGGGGCAGGAGGAGCGTGGTCATTGGGGGTAGGCGAGTCGCGCGAGAGGGATGAGAGGCGAGGGGGTGCAAAGTGGAAACGCGAGGAGAAAGGGGATGTCCGATGCCCATTCTGGACACTAACATGTCCGCATGAAACGAACCCAACTCAACGGTGTGGACATTGCTTACGAGGACATCGGCACGGGACCGGTCGTTCTCCTGCTGCACGGCTTCCCGCTGAACGGGCGGATGTGGTCGCCGATTATCGCAGCGCTGTCCGATGCGTATCGACTGATCATTCCCGATCTGCGCGGCATGGGGGAGAGCGAGGCGACGTCGACCTCTGCGGCGATGTCCGACTACGCAGACGACGCCGCGGCGCTGCTCGATCATCTCGGCATTCGCGAACCGGTCGTCGTGGCCGGCCTCTCCATTGGCGGCTACATCGTGTTCGAGTTTCATCGACGACACGCGTCGCGCGTGCGCGCGCTGGGACTGATTGACACGCGCAGCGAGGGCGATTCGCCGGAGGCTGCCAAGGGTCGCGCGGAGCAGGCCAAGCGGGTGCTCGCCGAAGGCTCGCATGTCGTGGCCGATGCGATGAAGGAGAAGATCTTTGGCCCGCAGGTTGATCCCTCGTTGAAGGAAGCCTGGCATGGCATTATGGCGAGTACGCCGCCCAAGGGCGTCGCTGCAGCGCTCGAAGCGCTGCGCAATCGAACCGACTTCACCCCGACGCTCGGTCAGATCAACCTGCCGACCTTGATCGTTGTCGGCGAGCAGGATGCCATCACGCCGCCGGCGGGGGCGCGGGCCATGCATGCCGCCATTCGCGGCTCGGTTCTCGAGGTCATTCCCAGTGCCGGACACGTCCCGCCATTGGAGCAGCCGGCCGCATTTGGGCGGGTGATGCGCCAATTCTTGGCTGGCCTGGGAAGCTGAAATTGGTGACACATCGGCAGAACGGCGCGTCGCCGCTGCCGGAGTGGCAGTAGCTCATTCGGGACGGCCGCCACCGGCTTGCGTCCTAACCTCTTATTTGACAGTTCATTATAAGTTAGTCGCCCATCATCATTGCGCGGCACGCCGGTTGCTATTGGCCCAGCGGACAGTCCGCGCCCCGGACTGTCGTCGTTTGGATTGAATTGAAAACCTGAATCGGGTGTTCCATTGAATCCCCGGTCTTAACGAATCAAGCAACTCTGGAGGCACGTTCACATGGGTGCGAAGCAATTGTCATTTACTGAGGATGCACGAGCGTCGCTGTTGGCGGGCGTCGAAAAGCTGGCTGCGGCAGTCAAGTCGACCCTCGGCCCCCGCGGCCGCAATGCCATCATCGACAAGGGTTGGGGCGCTCCCAACGTGACCAAGGATGGCGTCACGGTCGCCGAAGAAATCGAACTCAGTTGCAAGTACGAAAACCTCGGCGCGCAACTGGTGAAGGAAGCAGCCAGCAAGACCTCGGACGCGGCCGGCGACGGCACGACGACCGCCACGGTCCTCGCCGAAGCGATCTTCAAGGCGGGTCTTCGCAACGTGGCCGCCGGCGCCGATGCCATGGCCCTGAGCCGCGGCATCAACAAGGCCATCATCGCCGCCGTCGAAGAACTCAACAACATGTCCAAGCCCGTGAAGGCTGACACGAAGAATGTCGAAGAAATCGCCCGCGTCGCCAGCATCTCGGCGAACAACGATCGCGACGTCGGTGAGCGCCTGGCCGAGTGCTTCAAGCGCGTCGGCAAGGACGGCGTCATTACGATTGAGGAGGGCAAGAGCCTGGAGACGACTGTCGATGTCGTCGAAGGCATGCAGTTTGATCGCGGCTACCTCTC
>CAYXEY010000332.1:0-6302 GCA_964464105.1 uncultured Planctomycetaceae bacterium | reverse complement strand
CATGCCGCCGATGTTCCACGGCGTTGCTAGCTGCATCGCGTTCAAGAAGCAAAGATACGCACCGAGCAGTCCGAGTGCCAAAAGCAGGTCGGGCGAGCCGGCGACCCAGGTGACCGATTCAACATGCACGGGATGCGCGGCGAACAACCACGTGACCGCCGCGGCAATCGCCCACGAGATCGACGATTTTCCTTCATGACCGGGTGCCATGTGGACGGCAGTTGCGGCGGCATGTTTGCCTGCGAGCGAAGCACGTTCCGCCAACTTCAAGAGAGCGCAATAAACCAGTACACACACGCCGCCGTGCAGCAGAATATTGACAACATGCCATCCCACTGGATTCTTGCCGAATGCCGCGAAGCACCCGATGTTCAGCGCGACGAACGCCGGACGCCAGTAATTGCTCCGCCCCTCCTCGACCACGCCCTTGAAAGCCCACACATCGCTCTTGAGCGCCGTCCAGTAATACTGCGAATGCTGAATGAGATGGTTCTGGAGAATCTGCTTGGTGTCGTCGTAGACAAACTCGCCCCGCGGGGCGTTGCCATAGGCCGCAGCGATCAACACCGCCGTCACCAGCAGCACGAATAGATGCCGCCGCACGGACGATCCCGCACTTACCATTGAAGTGTCTATTTCAGCAGTCCGTTTCATCGCGCCGGCATTATCGCATAATCACGCGCGTGCCGCGCGTGCGGACAGCGCGGAATCCGACCGATGCGCGCGGAAACAGCTTGACAGGCGTCAGGCCCGGTAATTTGAGAGCTCAGATTTCAGATTTGAACTTTAAGACTTTAGATTTGAGAATTGAGCGCTCAGATAAGAGAGTAGCGAAGCGCCGGTGGGAGGGGAAATCGAATGGCGCTCAAAGAAGTTAGAAGCGTCTAGACGTGAAAGGCGAAGACGAAGTGACAAACGGTAACCTGCTTCAATTGGACGACGCCGACTTGCCGCTCTTGAGCCGCAGCCGCTCCTGACGGAGCCGGCGGTCGGTGATCAGCACATACAGGTTTTCAAGCAGATACCCCATGATCGGGCCGAAGTCGCTGAGCCGCTCGATCTGATAGGCCGTCCTGCGATCGAAGAACTTGAACCAGCTCGGCCATGTCGAAAATCGTCGACGATTGTCCACCCGCAGAAACCACAAGAGGTCACCGATCATGAATCGCAGGAAGCGATCCTTGGGATAGTCGAGCACCGGTGCGACCGGCCGGCCCATGGCCATGTCGAAGATCATCTTCGGAAAGTCAATCCCCACCGAGGTGCCCATATGCATGCTCTCGGGAAAGCGCGGATTGATTTCCATGAGCTTGGCCACGTTGTCGCGCGGGTCCACCACGAAATCAAAATCGCAGAAGCCCACCCAGCGCAGGTGCTTCAGCACGCGATCGGCGGCATCGAGGATGTCCGGTCGATCGGCCGAAAAATTGAGCACGCTGCTGCCGCCGTCGGGCGGATACATCCGCGTCTTGCCGTACACGATGGCTGCGAGCAGTGCCTGCTTGTCGTCGACCAGGAGATCGGCCTTGTATTGCATGCCGCCGGGCGGGACGAAATCCTGCAGGAAGCACTCGCCGTGCTGCTGCTGAATCGCGGCAAATTGTCGACGTACGTCATCGGCCGAGTGACACCAGATGATGCCCCGCGCGCCGACCCCCACCGACGGCTTGATGAGAATCGGCCAGCTCTTGACCTGCGGCAGCACCGCCTCGAAGCCGCCGGCGTGATCGGCTGGGTACCACGTCTCGGGAATCGCCACGCCCGCGGCCGTGGCAGCCTTCAGCGTTGGAACTTTCTCATATCCCTGAAGAAAAATGTCGTGCGGCGGAAGGATCAACCGCGTGTGTCGTCGAAGCTCATCCTGAATTTCGCTGACCCGCGCGGCCCCGTAGTGCCCGATCGGAAAGAGCAGATCGATGGGACGCCGCGATACGAAATTCAGCAGCCAGGATTTGAAAGCATCGGATTCGTAGCGCGGCGACGGATAGACATACCGCTCGCGACAACCCCGACTGTAGAAGCCCGTGTTGTAACGCAGATTGCTCGCGCAGATCACGCGGATTCCCGCGCGGGCCATCGATTCAATGACCGGCAGCGCCGCCTTGGCGGACGATTCGATGACCAGCACGGTCGGTTTGGTCGAAGCCGCCATTAATGGGTCGAAGCCGCGCCTCGCACTACTTCCCCGAAGATCTCACTCATCCGGGTGGCGATCGCCTTGCGATCGTATTTCGTCATGGAGAGTTCCCGGGCTCTGCGGCCGATCGCGGCCCGCTCTTCGGGATGATCGGCCCAATGCGCGATGCACCGCGCCAGGTCCTGCGCATCGCCCGGCTTGCTGGCCACGCCGGCGCCGTCCGCCACCACGAGTTCGGCCGTGGTCCCCGCGAAGTTCACGATGCTCGGCAGGCCGGTGAACATGTAGTCAAATATCTTGTTCGGCGTGACCCAGCGCGGACGGGTGATCTGCTTCAGGATCATCAGGCCGATGTGACAGGCCGCCAGTACGCCCGGCAGCTTGTGCTTGGGCACGGGTTCGAGGAAATGGACGTTGGTCAGTCCCTCAGTGGCCGCCCGGGCCATGAGCTTTTCGCGCATCTTGCCCTGCCCGATGAAGGCGATGGCAATGTCGGAACGATGCTTGAGCAGCGCCGCGGCGTCGAGCACCTGGTCCAGCCCGTTGGCGTCACCATGAGCGCCGGCGTAGATCGCGACGGTCTTACCGGCGAGGCCCTGCTCCTGCATGTACGCAGTGTCGGGCTGCACGTTTTGATAGAGACTGCTGTCGGCGCCGAGCACCAGCGTCTCGAGCCGCTGCGGCGCGAAGCCGCGCTCCAGCAATCGATCATGAAAGCCCTTCGACACCAGCAGGATCTTCCGCGCCTTGGCGTAGCTGAAGCGCTCCAGCCATTCCCAGAACTTGAGTTGAATGCCGGGCTTGATGCGACCGGCATCGACCAGATCCTCGGGCCACAGGTCGCGCACTTCGAAGATGTACGGCACACGCTTCAGCGCTGCCCCGATCCGCCCGGGAATGCCCACGGTCAGCGGGGTGCTCGTGGCGAACACAAGATCGATTCCACGCTCGCGCACGACAGCCAGCAATGCCAGCAGTGAGAACTTCGCGAAACACCACAACCGCGCCGGCACGCTGAGCGAATTGCTGTAAAAGGCGTTGCAATGCACCACCTTGATGCCGTCGATCCACTCGGTCCGCCACCACCGATAGAACGGCAGCCGCTGTGCCGCCGACTGATCGTGCAGACCCGAGATCACCGTCACCTGCCAGCCTATCTGCACCAGGAAGCGACTGATGTCGTAGCTGCGCGTGCCGCTGGTGCCCTCGTTGGTCACGAAGTGCTGGTGGATGTAGACGACTTTCATGATTCGAGACTGATCCGCGCGGCGAGGGTCAAGGGCAGCGCGGCCCGCACGCGAACCGTGAACGTGGGCCGGGCCGACTTTTCCTGGTAATAGCGCGACTCCCAGCCGCTCATGCGCATTGCGTCGGATTCGCCGCGCGACACACTCAGCCGCGCATTGCCGGGCACATCAACAGCCAACCGAATGCAACCCTTCGCGTGTCGCAGGGTCAGCGTGCGCTTCGCCTCATCCAGTTCGCACACGCCGTCCACCAGGTGCCAGCGCACTGCAATGTCATGCTCACCGTGACCGATGAGCTCATCCGTCACGATCCAGGCCGCTTCGTTCGATGCATCGACCGTGCGTCGATGCACCACCCGCCACGGTGATCGATCATACGCATGGTGCTCGCCCTGAAATTGATCAGCCGAGTGCGCGAGACACTTCGCCGCCGGCCACGGCATCCACAGGAATCGCGAGACCAGATCGAGCGGATTGCGCCCATCGAGCTCAATCGTATTGTGCGCCGCCATGCCTTTGAAGTACTTCTCGGCCGCGGGATCGTCCGGCGCAAAGTAGCGATAGGTGCCGCTGTCGGACAGCACGTTCACGCCGCGATACCATAGGTCGAGGTGCAGCATGTCGAGATGCGCGGGGCGATCGTGATAGGTATGGCACCGGATCATTCCCCACGAGTCGCCGTGATGCAGCGTGTAATACCCGCCGGCGTCGAAGCGCCGCGAAGCTGGCTCGGCATTAAGTGTGCCACTGGCAGCTTGTCTTTCAGTGCGATCAAGAGCAACGCCTGTACTCGCGTGCGACTCAATGCCATATAACCAGGTGAGCATCTCATTCCACGGCCCATTCGAAAGCACCGGCTTGCCAGTCGCGCGAAATCGCGCGGCCTGCACCGTAGGCCGAAAGTCGGAGTAATCGCACGCGGCCAGCGGCAGAACGTTTGCCCCATCGTTCGCCCCGTGGTTCGGCACGCCGCCGGATTCCCCATCCAGCATCGCATGGAGAAATTCGCCCGCCGCGTCAATCCGAGCGAGCGCCGCGTCCGACAGCGACCGCCCATTCAGCTGCGCCAGCCGAGCGGCCCACAGGCAGTCGTGAAGCATCACGCGATGGTAGTTCATCGAGTGCTGTACATAACTACCATCGTCATAAATCTGCCGGGCGATCTCGCGCTCCAGGTAGTCGCGGCCCTTCGCGGCCCAATGCGCCGATTGCTTCAACTCCGGAAAGAGCAGCCCGATCGTCAGAAGCCCGATCGCCTCGCTCATGCCGTGATTGTTCTTCTGCGAATACGCGTAATTGATGTTCTTCTCGATCCGCTCCGCCGACACGGCCATCAGCTTCGCCAGGTCCGCAACATGCCGATCGGTCGTCGCGGGATGCTCCGCGAATGCGTAAAGCGCGAAGCACATGCCGAAGCAGCGAATGGCCGTCTCCTGTCCGCACTTCCAGTTCGGCCCCATGTTGGGAGGATTCTGCCGCGTCCACGAATCAAACAGACGCCAGAAGTCCTGTACGAATCCCGCGTCGCCGGTCAGCGCAAATGCGCGAACGATCCAGAAGGCCAGCGCGAAACGCGACGGCTCCCACACATCCTTGATGTCGCCCAACTCGCGTGAAAACGTCGGATAGTCGCACCAGTGCGTCGTATTGTTGTGACGCCCGCCGTTCATGGGGTTCAGAAGCCAATCGACCGGCTGGCCGAGATTGTGCACATGACGACTGTAGTATAGAAATCGCCCGGCGCGAAAGTCGTTCGCAACGCGCAGCGTCTCTTCACGACCTGCCTGCCCGGCGATCTTGTTGAGCAGGTCTGTTGGCGGCAAATCGCCCGCACCAAAGAAGAACTTCCCGCCGTTCGACCGTCGCCACGCGCGATAAGCCGCGGGCTCCGCCGGCACACCCGGCCGCAACACGCTGCCCAGCTCAATCTGATCGAGCGGCTGCGTGGTCAGCCCGCGCTTCAGCAGTCCGGCCTTCCGGCGCAGCGCGTAACCCGCGCGATACAGCGCCCAGCCTGGCCCCAGCGTCGCGAGTATTCGCAGCTTCTCAAGCATGTCGGGGGACATTCAGAATCGAATGCGCGAGCAATCGGCAGACACCGGGCGTGCTTTACCCTCACCTCGCCCAGGCGAGTCGCCTGCGGAGACCCATCCCTCTCCCTCGAGCGAAAGGAAGTTAGAGGACATCGCCGTCCAGCGTCGCGACAACCGCGCGATCATCCAGACCCTTCACGGCCTGGCCAGAGTAGAGAATGGTCTCGCGCGGACCTGTTCCCCGCGGCAGCACGATCGAGCCGAACTGAAAATAGACCGGATTCCACCAGTCCTTCTCGGCGCTCAACACCGCGGTCCAATCGTGTGCGTTACGCGAAACCAGCAGCTGCGCCGAGCGCGAGGCATTCACCGGCGACGGCTCGACGGTTGTCGTCATTGCGAAGATGCCGCCAAACCGGCACGCGTAGATGCAGCTTCCGTGAAACTCACGTCCCCGCTCGAATCGTCCCGACGCCTTGTCAAACGTCATCAGGGCATTCTGCTCGCGCTCGGTGTCGGTCGCATACACCAGCGTGTCGCCGAGATCGAACACCTCCACCGCGCGGTAGCGCTGCTCGCCCTTGGCGATCCAATCGAAATCCTTCAAATCCGCTGAGAGCCGTCCGATGCCCGGCTGTTGACCGTGATCGCCCGACAGCACCCAGTAGCAATCCAGCCGTGCGTCATAAATGAGATTGTGAATGTGCAGGATGCTGCCGCCCTCGAAGACCCGGGCGATGGAAAAACTCGCCCCGCCGTCGTCGGACACATACAGCCGCACCGGCAGCCCGTGGTCAGTCTTCGAGTTGTATTCGCCCCAGAGGATGCGATCATTCGGCCCAACCGTCAGCGTCATCGGCGGCTTGACCGGCTGACCCGCCGCTT
>CAYXEY010000331.1:0-6305 GCA_964464105.1 uncultured Planctomycetaceae bacterium | reverse complement strand
ATAAATAGCGCGTCAAACTGAACTTGATTCAGCGGAACCTTTACATACGCATTGATCGCCACCTCGAACTCGGCAATCCGCGCATCAAGTTCAGCAGCGAACTCTTGTTCAGTGAGCCTGTCTCCTTCTTGAACTGGGCGGCCCCGGATAGTTGTTTGACCGACACCGATCGTCCACTTGCCGATATGGTCTCGGTACGCAACGAGTCGCTTACCTTCCTCGCGGATCAGCGTTGACCTGCCTACGTCAGATAACTTCATGTGATACAATCGCCACTATGGAGAAACTGACAAGCAAGCGCGCTCATAACTTCAATGATCTTGGTGGTCAGCGTTTTGGCCGCTTGCAGGCCGTTTCGTTTGACGGAACAGGACACGGGAAAACATGGTGGATCTGTATATGCGATTGCGGAAATGAGAAACGCGTCGCTTACGCACACCTTGTTCTAGGGCTTGTGCGATCATGCGGATGCCTACGAAAACAAACCGCCGCCAAACACATCCGCTCCATAGCGATGAAGCACGGAATCTGCTCCGGAGGGACGCCGCGCTGGTATCAAATCTGGAGCGGAATGATGCAACGTTGTTACCATCGAAACAGCCCCCGTTTCGATAGGTACGGTGGTCGTGGCATTACTGTTTGCGACAGATGGCACAACCCAACCTCGTTCCACTCGGATATGGGAGACCCACCGGAGAAAATGTCGCTTGATCGGATTGACAATGACGCCGGCTATTCGCCTGAGAACTGTCGATGGGCATCTGCAAGGCAACAGCAAAACAACCGCAGTGATACGCGCCGTACGACATTCAACGGAGAAACCATGTCAGCGTCGGAATGGGCGCAGCGGCTTGGTATCACGAAGGCCACCATGTACTGGCGACTACGTACGTGGCCAATTGAACGCGCACTGACTGAACCGCCACGGCGCTGGTAGTTCAAGCACCGACGTTAGGGTGCGTTACGTGGTCGCGCGGGTTCATCGCCCTAGCACCCCGATGGCATACAGAGACACCAGCAAGCCCACGAATCCGCCGCCCCACACGGCGAGTTTTCCAAGCGCCTTGCCACCGCGAACGAGGTCACGAATTTCTCGCGTGTCGTCACGAATCTGCCCGGTCAACTGGACATTCTTCTGTATGTCCTGCTCAACCTTGACCATTGCTCGGCCTAAATCGGCCATGCCTTCTTCAAGCCTTTGTATACGTCGTTCGTGCGCGAACCACACCGCTTCCCCCGACAACGGCTCGTCCATTTAGACCCTCTTACACGACCTGATACTGCGCTGTGAATCCGAAACTGAACGGCCCGGTTCCGGTCGTCTGTGCGATATAGGCAAACACCAGCCGGTTATTTGACGTATCCGCATAGATACGCCCCGCTGCCTGTGGCCCGCTGCCGTCGCCGGTCGTCGCAAACACCCCTGCGGCTTTTGATACATCGCCTAGTGTTGACGCAATCGGCAGCGAGATCGTGAACGTGGTCGAACCCGTTGCAGCGGATTGAGTAACCGCCACAACACCCGAGACAGTCACGTAATTCCCAACCCGCGTATACATGCATCCAGACGGCGATACCACGCTTGAATTGGTCCCGGTATACCCGGTCGGCGTGTAGTTCCCGCTAGCCATCGTCTGCGACACCGGGTCGCCAGACTTGCGCTGATAGTGCGTAACGACCCAATTGCCACTGCCGAGCGAAACAGCAATCAGGCAATCCCCGGCGGCGGTCGTGATGTTCGCTCCGGTCGGCAAGATCAACGACGTGGCGTTGTGCGTCAGGGTCAGCGCCCCGGTGAAACGCACGATCCGCCACACCCCGGCAGCGACCGTCCCGAATGAGGTAATCGTCGTCGTGCCGGTCACGTCAACGATCCGGCCGGCAGCAGCACCGAGGTCCGTCGTTGTTGCGCTTGCTACGTCCGAGGCTTTCGCGTCGCCCTGCCGGATGAACCCGAACGCTGCCCGGAGATAGTTGTCCAACTCGGGGAAAACGGTATCCCCGCCGGCCGGCGAATTGCTGGCAAGGGTCGCGGACAAGTCTGTGATTGCGGTCGGGACGGGCATTTGGTAGCCTCTAGAAACGAAAAAACCGCCCGGAGGCGGCTTCATATGGCTGAAGAAGGTTTTCTAAGGACGTTCGTCGGGACGGCGCTTGCTTATCTGCTTGTCATGGGCGCATGGGTGCTCATCAAAAGCGTTTATCTCACTCTTGAACGGCGTTCCGAAGCGCGGAAACACCGAGCAGGCCAGCCGGAGCGCCGGTAGCGATCATGGCCCGTTGCATCTGTGGAGATAGCCACTGTGCAGATAGGTAGGCTTGTGAAATCGGGTTCATGTAAACGCTGCCGAGCGCACGGTTAGCAACCGCCATCGGAACAGCACCGAACGGGCTATTTGCAATCTGCTGCATCACAGACGGCATCGAGCTATTCGGGTTCGCCACGGGCTTGAATGCCTGTCCAATCCTGGCAATGTCCATCAGGTCGGAATTGATCGACCCTGTTTTAAACCCGGTTGGATTCTGCTGACGCAGCGCCGTCGCCAGCCGCGCAGGACTGACATTCCCCGCTTCTGCGACCTGGCCCTTCGTCAGTACTTTGAACGCCGCATATTGCTTGCGAACCAAATCAAGCGCCTTCTGATCTGCTTTGGAAAGCGACTCCTTCGCGGCGGCATCAAGCCCTGATTGAATCTCCTTCAGCGCATTGCCCTTTGACGCATCGCCAGAAGTGAACGCGGCTTTCGCGGCGCTTCCAAGCTCGGAGCGGATTTCCTGATATGCAGTACCCGGCACCTTTCCCTGATACGAAAGTTCAAGCCCCTTCTCGACTTCCTTTGCGATATCAGGACGGGCATATGGTCCGCGCGCCAAATTCGACTTGTCTACTTTGTCTAGCGCTTGCAGGAACGTGGCGCTAGACGCATCCGGGCTGGCAGCGGCGTTCAGCCGGGAATACTCGGCCCCTATACGGTTGTGGGCTGCATTGAGGACGCTTTCCGAAACGTCGTCGGCCTTCTCCCCGATAGCAGTCGCTGCCGCACGGTTCACGGCGGCTTGATTCGAAGCCCTGCGGGCAGCCATCTGCGATGAATACCCAGGCGTGCGAGAAAGGTAGTTTTCAAATGCAGCCTGAGCAGGATTCCCGGTGCGCTCGGCAGCAGTTGGCGCATATCCGACGTTCCTCGCTGCCTGAATCGCGTCGTCTCCGGCCTGCGTAACCGCTTGGGTTGGTTGCAGCAATTTGGCAAGCCCGTACCCGGCAAGCGCGCCGGCCGCGCCACCTACCGCGCCACCCTTGCCACGCTCAAGACGTTCACCCATTTCCCCATATGCAACAAGACCAGGCAGCGCGCCGGCAAGCCCGCCGCGCAGCATCAATGCAGGCAGCGACGCCCCGCCAGTTAGTGGCGCAGTCAACACGACGCCGGGAATCGCCTCGCCAATTGCCGTCGTGATCGGAGCGGCCCTACGAAAAGGCTCATAGCCCATGTCGTTTCGCGTCTGCTCTGTTCGCAGATCAGATTCCGCTTTCTGGTCTCCGGTCGCCTTGTAGTAAAGCTGTTTCGCGCCGGAAAGCAGTTTGTCAACGCCTCGCCCCGCGCTAACGGCCAAAGCCTTCCCTGTTCCGAGATTGTCGAGCACCAGCGATGGCGCAGGAATAGGGCCTTTCTGCGTTGCGGCGGCGCGATCGAAATTCTGACGCGCATAGTCCAGTACCTGCGCTTCGGTAGCATCGTCCGGCGCTGTAACTTCGTACTTTGAACCGTCCGGCGCGGTAATTTCGTAGCGAGCCATTACGGTAGCTTCCTGATTCTGTAACCGCCGGATGAAGAACCAAGATCACTGAATAGAGGATTGGCCTCAGAGAACTGATGCAACTCGTCATAGAAGCCCTCATCCAGCCGCCCATGCTTTTTACGATAGTCACGGGCAATCTTTGCGACTTCGGCTTCGCGTTTTGCAATCCGCTTGTTTGTCTCTATCAGCAGACGATTACCGGCAGGCGTCTTTGCAAGCCCTGGAACCGTCTGCGACAGGAACACCCTGTCGGCATCAGACATAGCGCCTGGCATTCCAGCGCCTTCAGAAGTGTTGCGCGCCGCAAGCGCGAGTTCGTTCGACAGTGCGGCTACGGCCTGCGCGTTACCGAGCTTGTCATCAACCTTGATCCCGAGAGATTCAAGCATCGCCTTTGCTTCGGTCATCATCGGCGTTAGTTTGCCGGTTTCAAGACCGTTCAAAAGGTGTTCCATCCGCTCCAACTTGGCAACACGGCTCTGCGAATTGAAGCCTGCATTCTGGATCTTGACGTACTGTTCGCCGAACGCCTTTCCGACAGCCTTGTCTTCCTCCTTCTCTTGAACGAAGGTCAAACCCTTCCCTGCACCGGCAGACGCGATCTGCGTTTTCGCGTTGAATACACCGGGTCGCATCCTCGGCTGGCCGTCAGGCCCGATTTCGTACTCCCACGGCATAGGTGCGCGTTTCGCGCCGCCGACTACTTGCGGCTCGCTCCCAGGCCCGCGAACCCACGCCTTTTGTTCCTGACCTTCCGGCGTGTAAATCGTTTCAAGCTTAGGAGCCTGCGGCAGCATGGTCTTGGCAAACTCATTCGGCATGAGCCGCGCCACTTGCTGCTGCTCTGGCGGAAGCGTCGCAATCCATTGCTCGACTTGCGTCTTCAATGCGGCATCCTGCTCTGCCTTCTTGCGAGCCGCTTCCATGTCGAAGCCGAGCTTGTCCGTCTGCAACCCGACCTGACGGCCTTGCAACGCCATCAACTGCTCACGCATCGCATTGGCCTTCGCGCGGTCAATGGCCTGCGGGAACGCGCCGAAAGCCGTACCCATGCCGCCGCCCCTACTGCGCGGAGTCAGCAAGGCTTGTGCAGCCGCGAGCAGAGCATTGTTGAAGCCCTGACCCTGCGGCGTGCTCATGTCGAAATCAAGCAATCCCATATCAGCCCCCGCCCTCGAATTGGGACATGTGACGCATGTACGCCACCGGATCGTATGAATTCGCCCCGGCGGACGGGCCGTAGAATCCGGCGGACGGCTGAGAGGCAGGCTGCTGCACACCAGGAAGCTGCACGTTAGGAATCTGCGGGGCCCGGTACTGCATCCCGCCCTGCCCCATCTGCGAACTGACCATGCCAGGCTGCTGCTGGATCGCAGGCGGCTGATACCGGCGCATGAACAGGTTTTGCAAGTACTGCTGCATCATGTTCTGGGTGTTCATGCCACCCAACAACCCCTGCGGCTGCTGAAACTGACCTAGCAGGCCCTGCATGTTGATGCCCGTCAGCGGAGTCCTGATTCCGAACATTTCGACCTCACAGACCGTAAAGCTGGTTCATCTGCGTACCGTAGGAAATCGGTGTCGCAGCCGTCGCCGACCCGAGCGGACCAGTGCCACCGGTATTGTTCCCCCAAATCCCTGCCTGCTGCCCGCTGTTGTAGATACCCAAGCCGCCCAACGCACCGCCGAGCAACCCGCTTACCGGACTCACACCCGGCTGCGTCTGCGTCGTGTTCGATCCGAGATTCGGATTGAACAACTGGCCGAACGTCTGGAATTGCTGGTACGGGTACTGCTGCGCCTGCGCGAACCGCTGCGCGTCATCGGACAAATACGCCTGCCCCTGCCCCTGCTGCATCCCGCCGACGTTCAGCAACGCCTCGGCATCCCGGTAGTCCTGAGCCGCGAGATTAGGCGCGAACTGCGACGCCACTTGCTGTCGGCTGCGTTCCTGCGCATAGTTGTTGCCGAAAATGTTCGCGGCCAGCCCGCCCAACGAATCACCCAACGCGGTTTGGTTCGCCTGCTGCGCTTCGTTCCACGCCGAACCACCGTAGCCGTGCGACTGCGCGAACCGGCTATCCGTCTGCGCTGCCGTCCCGCGAGAGAAAGCATCCGTCACGCGATCCGCAGCGGTGTCGAAAGTCTGTTGCAGGTAAGGGTTCGTCTGCGGGTTCAGGTAATCGCCGTTGATCGTGTTCAACGTCTGCTGCTGCGCGGCATTGACAACCGGAGAGCCAGACATGGAACGCTGGCGCACCATGTCCATTGCCGCGTTTTGATCCTGCGTGAACGGCGCGACCGTCTCGAAGGGATACGGGTTGTACGGCGCTTGCGAGAGGTTGTACCCCTGTTGTGCGTACAACGGCGCGTAGGGTTGCAGGAAGCTCGGCAACTGCTGCTGCGTCGTTACCTTGTCGTCGCCGCTGCTGAACAAGCCGCCGAGCGCACCGCCAAGCATTGCACCAAGTCCAAAATCCATTATCGCCTCACTTTGCCGCCCA
>CAYXEY010000330.1:0-6340 GCA_964464105.1 uncultured Planctomycetaceae bacterium | reverse complement strand
CCAGAACATGATGAAGCCGAGTGCGACCTGGGCCAGCGCCAGTGAGAACTTCAAGGGCGACGACGGCTCCATACCCCGCTTGTCCAGCCAGATCCACAGCGCTGAAAACGGAATACTGAGTATGATCACCAGGAATGAATTCACGAAGTTCGCCACGAACGCGGCGGGCATCTCAAAGCCAAATATCTTCGTGTTGACTTGGTCCTCGACGAACCGCGTGATCGTGCTCCCCTGAAGCTCAAAGAAGCCCCAGAACACCATCGAAAATAGACAGAGGACAATGATAACCATCATCCGCCCCGCCTCTTCGCGGGTTCCGCGGGTTGTTTCCCAGATCAAATACGGGAACACCACCGCCGCGCTAACGTAAGAGAGGTACTGCGCGATGCTGGGTTTCGACATCATGTACCCGGCAACCGGAATAAACGCGATGACGCCCACGAGCAGTAACAAACCGCTGGGAAGACCCGCCGGTCCACCGGTTTTCAAGGATGCCCCGGCCGGCGGCATGCCCTTGCCGACAATGTGTTTGCGGCCCCACAGCATGCACAAGAGCGATGCGAGCATGCCGATTCCGGCGAGCAGATAGCCGAGATACCACGCCCACTTCTGGGCCGCGCCGCTCATGAACGAAGCCGCGGTCGCGCCGATGTTGATGCCCATGTAGAAAATTGTGAATGCGCTGTCGCGGCGCTTGTCCTCGGGCGTGTAGAGCGATCCGACAATCGTCGATATGTTCGGCTTAAAGAAGCCGTTGCCGCAGGCCAGCAATCCAAGTCCTGCGAAGAAAATGAAGTTCATCTCTCCGGGTTTGCCCTGCGTGAGAATCGCATGGGTCGTCAGGGTGAAATGGGCCAAAGCCATCAGCACGCCGCCGATGTAGATCGCGCGGCGCTGACCGAGCAATCGATCGGCCAGCATGCCGCCAACGAAAGTCGCGGCATACACAAAGCCCAGGTACGCGCCGTAAATTTCGTCCGCAAAACCACCCGAGGCTTCCTTGCCCTCGGATTGGGTCATCACGTGAAGCACGTTGTTCACGAGGTACAGCGTGAGGATGCCGCGCATGGTGTAGAAGCTGAATCGCTCCCACATCTCGGTGGAAAAGAGGACAAATAGCCCCTTCGGATGGCCGAACAGCGTTTCGTTTCCCCCCTTCGGGGCGTAATCAACTTGTTGAGTCGGCTGCGTACTCAAGGGAATTCCTCTTGTATGTCACACGTATCCATGATCGCAAAATAATGTCTAATAAGACCGTCACGCCCCGTATTTCTTGATCGCCCGGTCCAGCGTCGGCAGCAGCGCGCCGATCACCCCGGCCACGACCAGCATCGCCCCGGCCAGCACCACGAAGACCATTGTCTTCGGCTCCAGCCCGCTGATGAAGCCGGACAGCTTGTTGCCGATGGCCGTCGCCAGGAACCAACCGCCCAGCATCAGGCCAACCAGTCGCTTGGGCGACAGTTTGGTCACCAGCGACAGGCCCATGGGCGACAGGCACAACTCGCCAACGGTGATCACGCCGTAGTAAAGCACCAGCCACCAGAGGGAGACCTTCTTCGCACCGTCGCCGCCGCTGTAGGCTGCGGCCGCGACGATCAGCACGCTCACAAGGGTGATGAGCATGCCGTACAGGATTTTGTGGGCCGTGCCGATCGGTTTGCCGGCCTTCACGCGTCCCATGAAGAAGGCCACCACGATGGGTGTCAGAAGCACGACGAAGAGCGGGTTCAAAAAGCTGGTGATCAGCTCGGCATTCCACAGCATGTCGAACTTGCCATGCGGCAGACGCTGCGGCGACGCATTCTTGTAAACCATGTCGATGGTCCCCTGCGACACCAGCAACACCGGAAACTGCGGGCCGCTGCTATCTCGGACCAGCAGCACCTGCCGCGTCGACTTCGCAGTCTCAGGGTCGAGCGAAATCGAGACGCGCTTCACGCCGTGTTCGTCGCTCGATTCCTTCACCTTCACGTTCTCAGGCGCAAATACATCACATGCCAGGAAGCCCCATTGCTTCTGATCGCCGCTTAGCTCCTTTGGATTGAGGCTATTCACATCAGGATACTTGGCCTGCACGGTTGCAAGGGCCGTCTCGCTGATCCGCCGGGCTCCGAACATCGCTTCGACGTCGCTCTCCACTGCGAGCAGCGCATCCTCGCGCGGGCGCGGCAGGTCGGCGGCGGCGTTCGAGTAGTACGACGGCATCGCGTTCTGCATGTAGTAGCGCTGCACGACCTCAGGCGTCCAGTTAGCCGTGCGGGAGCTGCGATCCTCGGCGAACACGGTCATCAGACCGCCGCTGAGGTGCAGAATCATGAAGAACGCGCCACCGGCAAGGTACACGGGCAGCAGCGCAGCCAGCCCTGGCTTCTCCTCGGGTGAGGCCTTGATGACGAGCGAAATGAAGTAGAAGCCAACCGGGATCATCCCAACGATGAATGCAAAAGTGATCGGGCCGAGGGTGTTCTTGATGAGATCCACCTTGCCGCCAATAAAGAATCCGGCGACTCCGAAGAGCGCCGCGGGCAGCAGAATCGTGGCAAAAATCTTGCCCAGGCTCACATCGCGTGGGTCGATCTGCGGCTTGCGATCGGCCGCCTCCAGCTTCTTCCAGTTGATCAGCAGGATGGCGACGCTAATCAGCAGTCCGACGCCGGCCCCGATGAACGCGATATTGAATGACCACAGGTTGCGCAGCGGCGCGGACAATAGCGCTGACAGCGCCGCGCCGGTATTAATGCCCATGTAAAAAATGTTGAACCCGGCATCGCGCCGCGGGTCGCCGGGGGCATACAGGTTGCCCACCATCGCCGAGATGTTCGGCTTGAACAGGCCGTTGCCGATGCACAGGCATGCCAGCCCCGCATAGAGCGTGTTCAAATCGCGTACGCCAAGCAGAAACAGCCCCGACGCCATGAACAAGCCGCCGATTAACACCGCTCTGCGATATCCGAGATACCGGTCGGCGATCAGTCCGCCCAGAAACGGCGTGAAATACACGAACGCCATGTAGGTGCCGAAGATCTCGGTGGCGTGGGCTATGGACAATCCCAGCCCTCCGCGCTCGGTATCGCGGGCGTACAGCACCAGAATTCCCAGAAGCAGGTAAAACGCCAGCCGCTCCCACATCTCGGTGAAGAACAGGGCCGAAAGCCCGCGTGGGTGCTTTTGCGAGCCGGACGTTGAAGCCGAGGAAGGACTCGAACTCATCATGCAGCGCCCTCTTTGGTTGGCCGTGTAGTCGTCGTAAGGCCAACAGAATAGCGCAACGGGGCTTGCGATGCGAGCGTTTTTCCGTACCAAAACGCAGGCGCGCGACCGATAACGGCGCATCTCCCCCCAATCGATTGGAGTCGTTTTTGCGGATTGCTCAGGTTTCGGCGGCGGCCATCCGCTAGAGTGAATAGGAGATGCCACGCATGAGCACTGAACTACGTAACGCCGAAACTAACCAGATCAGTCCAATGGAAGCCGCTGACGTGTCACGCTGGCGAAAGATCGCCACGCTGGCCGGAATGGCCGTGCTCGGCATCACCCCATGGGCCCAGGCTCAGTTGGCCCCGCTCGACCCGCCGCCCGCGGTCATCTGTCCGCCGCTGACGGCCATCGCCACGCCCACCCTGTTCGACGTGTGGTTCGGCACGACGCCGATTCGATTCCCGTTCCAATGACCGAGCGTGGTTGAAGGAAGCGCGCGCGATGCCGTGCCACGAATTGCCTGCGCCGACCGGCCGGGTATAGGTCCGGGGCTCATTGGGGAATCCCCCGAAATCTCATTGGCGTCGACTGAAGCCACTTGCGTGATCGGGATGCCGATCGGCACGGACCAGAGGTATTGGTCGGGAGTCTTGATCGCCGCGTTTTCGAGTGACGCCAGGATGCGTCGCGTGCCCGCCACTTCGTCATCCATGGCAGTGGGTTGAATCACGTCGCCCACGTTCAATTCGAAATTGAAAGCACCGCCGATTCGCCTGCATGACACCGTTGCGACCGGCACGCCATGATGCCGCGCGAGCCGCGCGATGGTGGGATAGGCATTGATGCGTGAGCCTAGATAATCGCACGCAATGGCCCGGCCCTTGCGCCGCTCATGTTCGGCGATGAGCAGCACCGCGCCGCCTTTTGAAAGCACATTGGGGATGATCGAACCCGCCGCAGCTCGCTCGACGGGCCGCAGATGCGGCCGCGCATACAACTCGCTCTGCCAGCGTCGAAGGTGCGGCTGAGCGAGAAAATCGACGACCACGTGAATGGGACGGGCCAGGCGTCCCAGCGCATCGACGAGTACGGCGGGGTTGCCGAAGTAGCCCGCGGCGAAGATACACCCACGCTTGCCGGACGTGAGGTTCGTAAGCGTCGAGTAATCGTCAGGCGACACTGATACAAACTGCCGCCATGACGAATCGCGCAGCAGCCGGGGGATAAACATCGCCTCGGCCCAGAAGCGGCCCCAATTGGCATACATGTCGCGGACGATGGTCCGCGCCCGATCGGATTTGCAGGCGGAGCCCAGTGCCGCCATCACCCGCGCTTCCGCACGGCGGCGGGCCAGGGTGTTCAAGCCGAACGCGGCCTCGCCCAAATAGCGGGACACGCGCGATGTTGCGGTGAATCCCACCGCCCCGGCGGCGGTGCCCACCACGCGGCGCAAATAGACATGTCGCAGTGTTTCCAGATCGAACATGTGGAATCAAGCTGATCGGCGCGCAGGCGGAAAGGCCGAGCGTCCGTGGCTGGCCCAGCAAGGACGTTCAACGTCCCGATGGGCCGCTTATGTGGGCATGTTCAATCCTGGGCTGCGATGCCCGAGTTTCGTTCGCAGCACCGCTGGTCCCCGCGGTGGTCAGGCCAGTTTGTATCGGCAGGATGACAGGCGTAAGCCCACGGCGGCGGCATTTCCTGCCGCACGATTCACGCCACCATGGCGGTGTCGCGAACCTGGTCGCCGGCGGGTCGCCCATTCAACACGTTTTCATAGACCTGGCGATGATTTTCGACGAACTGACGCGTGCTGAACACCTCGTAGGCCTGGCCACGAGCGACTTCGGAGATCTGCCGCCGCAGGGCGGTGTCCTCGATCAGGTTCAGCAGCTTGGCGGCCAGGGCCCGCGGCTCACCCGGCTTGCATAGCAGGGCGTTGCTGCGATCGGCCAGGATCTCCGCCACGCTGCGCACCGCAGTCCCGAGAATGGGCACGCCTCCGGCCATGGCCCATGCGATGGGTTCGATGTTAGTGTCCGACGCAGCCGTGACAAAGAACACGTCCGCACAGGCGACCAGCTTCGACCACGGCCAATCCGCGGGCGGCAGGATCAGCAGGTTTGAGATGCCGCCGTCAGACAGGAATGACTGGAGGCGCGAGAGCTCGGGCGAGTCGTACGGCAGCACCACGCGCAAGCCGGGTAAAACCTTCGCCACGATCGCCGCGGACCACAACCCGGTGTACTGGTCGCCGCTTCGCGACGGCGGCCCGTTCATGAGGACGATCGGCGACTTTCCCGGAGCGAGCTGCTCGCGCACGCCCTCGTTGCGCGCCTGATTGATCGCCGCGAAATCGACCGGCCCGCGAATGACCACCACGCTTTCCAGCGGCACGCCGCGCTCGCACAGCCGCCGCCGCGCAACCTGACTGCCGGCGATGACTGCCGACGCGAATGCCGGCCGCAATCGCCTGCCGGCCTCGTCGGCAAGTTCCGGGTTCAACACCGTTGCCACTAATTTGCGACCTGGGAGCATCGCGGCACAAAGCGACGCGGCCCGCGCTCCCCATGCATGAATCAAGTCAAATGTCTGTGATTGGCCCAGCGCTTTCAGGCCTGGCGAAAAGGCCGCCCACGCCGAGAACCGTGCCTCGGCGCGATGAATCTCGCTGTTGATGAAATGCCGCGCATTCCCCCAGGTCGCCCCATCGCAGACCGCGATACGTTGAGGAACTCCGCCTTCGGCCAGCTTGGCGCGAAGCGTCTCCACCACCTGCAAAGTCGTGGCGTCGCAGGTTTCATCAAGAACGTGAAGAACGTGCATCACTTGTCGAGCGACTTGTGTTCGTAGAACAGTCTGGCCACCTGCTGGCCCAGCTTGCGGGCCAGATCGCGTCCTACGTCGGCCGAGGTTCGATCGCCGTCGGCCGTCTCGGGTTGCGTCGAGACGCTGACTCTTCGACCGCCCTCGTCCTTGGGCCACAGCCGAATATCGCGCTTGGTCTCCGTGCTGAGCACCTTGACGTTCACCGTGAACTCGCCTTGGAAGATCTCGGCGTTGGGCTCGGGTTGGACCACGAAGCGAACGATGCTCATGTGCACGACCTGCTCGGCGCCAAGCTTTTCCCCGATCTGCC
>CAYXEY010000329.1:3103-6349 GCA_964464105.1 uncultured Planctomycetaceae bacterium | reverse complement strand
CGCAACTGCATGAGCACGCGCTCGTCGAGACCTATACCGCGCTTCCGATTGAGCTTGTCTCCGGTAGCGGTTCGCGCGTGGTCGATTCGCATGGCCGATCCTATTGGGATTTCTATGGCGGTCATGCGGTCGCGTTGCTGGGGCATGCGCATCCGGCAATTACGGCGGCGATTGCGAAGCAGTCCGCAGAACTGACGTTCTACTCGACGGCCGTGCCGCTTGAGATTCGCGCGCGTGCGGCTGATCGCTTGGCGGCGTTCGCGCCGGATGCATTGACGCGGGTCTTTTTCTGTAACAGCGGCACCGAGGCGAATGAGCATGCGCTGCAGATCGCCATCCGTCAGACCGGCCGGCATTCGATTGCCGCGCTTGAGGGTGCGTTTCACGGTCGCACGTTGCTGTCGGTGTCAGCCACGGCGGACGCGAAGTTGCACAAGCCGCTGGGGGGATTGCTGACGCCAACGACTCGCTTGCGGCCAAATGAGATTGATGATCTGGAGCAACTCAATGATTCAGTCGCGGCGGTGATCGTCGAACCGATCCTGAGCATGGCGGGCGTGTTGGAATTGAGCGATGCGTATTTGAGCGCGCTTCGCGCCCGCTGCGACGAGATCGGCGCCTTGCTGATTTTCGACGAGGTGCAGACGGGCATGGGCCGATTGGGACGGCCCTTCGCCGCGGGGCGATTCGGCGTCATGCCCGACCTGGTCACGATTGCCAAGGGCATGGCCAACGGTGTGCCGATGGGCGCGGTGATCATGACTGATGAAGTCGCGTCCACCATCGCGCTCGGTGCAATGGGCAGCACCTTCGGCGGCGGACCGGTGGCCTGCGCGGCATTGCTGGCCGTGCTCGATGCAATCGAGCGCGAGCACGCGGTGGAACATGCCGCGGAGCTGGGTCGCCGGATGCATGCGCGGCTCAAGGTTGGACCGGTGACGGACGTGATCGGTCAGGGTTGCCTGATTGGCTTGCGTGTTCGCGGGTCGACCAAGTCGCTGCAATCGGCGCTGCTGACACAAGGGTTCATTGTGGGCACGAGCGGCGCGGTCGACGTCATGCGACTGCTGCCGCCGCTGAACATGCCGTTTGATGCGGTCGAGGATTTGCGGGCCGCGCTGATGGAACTGAGGTCTTAACGATGAAGAGCTGGATCAGTTTTCTGGATCACACCCCGGCCGTGTTGAGCGATCTGCTGACGCTTGCTTTGCGCATCAAGCGCGGCGACACGGATGAACATTGCAAAGCGCTTGCCGGAAAAGGGCTGGTGATGGTGTTCTTCAATCCGTCACTGCGCACGCGCACGAGCTTCGAGGCGGCCATGGCCCGGGCCGGCGGACACGCGATCTGCCTGAGCGTGGGCGGCGACGCGTGGATGATCGAGACGCGCGACGGCGTGAAGATGGATGGGGCCTGCGCCGAGCACATCCGCGAGGCCGCGCCGGTGCTGGGTCGCTATGGCGATTTCGTGGCCGTGCGCACTTTTGCGGGCATGAAGGATGCCGCCGAGGATTCGCGCGATGGCGTCATCCGGGCGTTCGAGCAATTGACGAAGAAGCCGGTGATCAACATGGAGTCGGCGTCGGAGCATCCCTGCCAGGGTCTGGCTGATTGGATGACGATGCGAGAGAAGCTCGGCGAGACGCGTGGACGGCGCTTCGTGCTCAGTTGGGCGCCGCACATCAAGCCGCTGCCGATGGCCGTGCCGCACTCGGCGCTGATGGCCGCCGCTGCTGCGGGCATGGACATCACCATCGCGCACCCGGCGGGGTACGGATTGAATCCGAAGTTCGTGGAGGCCGCGTCGCAATGGAGTCGAGCGGCCGGCGGTTCGCTGTGTGTGGAATCGAATCAGAAGTCGTGTGCCGATGCCGACATTGTGTACGCCAAGAGCTGGGGCGCGGCGCGGCACTATGGCGACGCCGCCGGGCAGCAGGCAGAAATGGCCGCGTTGGCGGACTGGATGGTCAAGCCGGCGCAGCTCGGAGCGCGGACGCATCTGATGCACTGTTTGCCGGTTAGGCGTGACGTCGAGGTCGCAGCGGCAGCCCTCGACGATCCGCGCTGCATCGTGGTTGATCAGGCTGAGAATCGCCTGTGGGCGCAACTGGCCATACTCACGCGGCTCACGGGCCGCTGACCGAAAGGAATATTGACATGCATCTGGCTTCGAATCTTCAATCCCTTCGGACCGCGATTCCGTACATCCGGGCCTACAAGGGTCGAACGTTTGTCATCAAGCTCGGCGGCGAATTGTGTCGCCCCGGTCCCGCCTTGCGGAATCGGTCCGAGCAGATTGCCCTGCTGCATCAGCTCGGCATTCGCATCGTGGTGGTTCACGGCGGGGGACCGCAGGCCAGCGAATTGAGCCGGCGTCTCGGGCATGAGCCGCGGATCGTGGCCGGAAGGCGCGTGACCGATGCTGACACGCTGGAGGTCGCCAAGATGGCGTTCGCCGGGACGATCAATACCGATGTCGTCGCCGCACTCTGCGCCGCCGGCGCGCCGGCCGTGGGGCTGAGCGGGGTCGATGGCGGCATGATCCAGGTGCGCAGGCGACCGGTCAGCGAGGTGTCCGATCCGCAGACCCAGCGCGTGCAGGTGGTCGATTTCGGATTCGTCGGCGACGTGACCGCGGTGGATGTGCGCCCTGCCCGCGCGATGCTGGAGGCCGACTACCTTCCCGTGGTGTGCTGTCTCGCGGCTGATGCGGGCGGGCAGGTTTACAACGTCAATGCGGACACGGTGGCGGCGCATCTGGCGGTCGAGACCGGTGCTGCGAAGTATTTTCTGCTTACCCAGGTGGATGGCGTGCTGCGGGATGTGTCCGACGCCTCCACGATGCTGTCGTATATGGATGTCGCCGAGCTTGATGAATTGGTGGCGTCGGGGGCCGTGGGCGGCGGCATGCTGCCCAAGCTGGCGGCCTGCAAGGACGTGCTGCAACGCGGCGTACCGCGCGTGCACATCGTCAATGGCATCAAGCCGGACACGCTGCTGGCGGAGGTGTTCACCAACGAAGGTTGTGGAACGCTCATAGTTGCGCTTCGCGAGTCGACGGGATCGCCGAGTGCAGCAGAAGCGACGTCAGACACGCGCACGATCGTGCCGTCCCTTGCACTGGTCGGAGGGGCCTCATGATCGAGCGATTGAAGCGATACGTTTCGATTCGAAGTCTGTCGCGTGAGGAAGCCGAGCTGGCCGACGTGGTTGCCGCGGACCTTCGAGCGGCAGGGTTGAGCGTGC
>CAYXEY010000329.1:0-3093 GCA_964464105.1 uncultured Planctomycetaceae bacterium | reverse complement strand
CCCAGTCGACGCTGCGCACGTTGGCGACGCGCGTGCAGCGCCGGGGCAACAACGTGTGGTGTGAGATCGGCGATGCGCCAGGTCCACGGCTGCTGCTGAATTCGCATCTCGACACGGTGCCGGCCGGCGAAGCGTGGTCGCATGATCCATGGACGCCGCAAATTGCCAATGGCGCGCTGTCGGGCCTGGGGGCCAACGATGCCAAGGGCTGCGTGACCGCGATGATTGAATGCGCGCTGAAGTTGAAGCACTCACTCGATGCGGGCGGCGCGTTGTGCGGCACGGTTGTGCTCGCGCTCACCGCCGAGGAGGAGATCTCGGGACAGGGCTTGAGCACGATCCTTGGAGAACTTGGGCCGATCGATGCCGCGCTGGTCGGAGAGCCAACCGGTTTGACGCCCATGACCGCACAGCGCGGACTGCTCATTGTCATGGGCCGCGCTCATGGTCGCACGGGTCATCCCGCGAACACGCCGCCGGAGTCGGCTGACAATGCGATCGCGCTCGCGGCGAAGGACATTCGCAGGCTGGCGAGTTTCGACTGGGGTCCGGCGCACCCGCTGCTGGGCCGCGCGCATGCGCACGTCACGCAGATTCGCGGCGGAATCGCTCGCAATGTCATTCCGGATGCGTGTGAGTTCACGCTGGACATCCGCACGACGCCGGTCGAATCGCATCGTGCGACGTTCGAGCGATTGCAATCAGCTCTGGGCAGTGAATTGCAGATTCACAGTGAGCGGCTGACACCGTTTGAGACGCCCAGCGAGCAACCGATTGTCGCCGCGTGTGTAAATGCAACAGGACGCTCGCCTGCCGGGAGTCCAGCCATGAGCGACATGGTGTTTCTGTCGGGCGTCCCGGCAGTGAAGATCGGACCGGGCGAGAGCCGCCGTTCGCACACGCCGAATGAGTTTCTGCTGGAATCGGAATTAGTCGCGGGGGCGAAGACTTATTACGACATCGTGCGCGATTATTTCGCCCGGTGTCGTAATCCACTGGTCGACGCGAGCGCATCACCAGCTTGTGTCGTGGGAGCGGGGCGATGAAGGCGACGTCCGATCGGCTGTGGGACAAAGGTGCATCCCTTGATGCGCTCGTGCATCGCTTCACCGTCGGTGACGATCCGCACTGGGATGCGTACCT
Source organism: uncultured Planctomycetaceae bacterium (assembly GCA_964464105.1). GTDB lineage: Bacteria > Planctomycetota > Phycisphaerae > UBA1845 > UTPLA1 > CAYXEY01. The sequence continues at coordinate 1,950 of CAYXEY010000329.1, read as the reverse complement.
GGTGCATTGGGATTGCGTTGCCTCCGCCGCGCATGTTCGCACGCTGGAGAGCGCGGGTCTGCTGTCCGCCGACGAGCGTCGCGCGCTGATTGGGGAGCTTGCGAAGGTCGACGCGCTGGCCGCCGAAGGGCAATTTGTCATCACGCACGAGCAGGAGGATTGTCACACCGCAATCGAGGCGCATTTGACGGCCCGGCTGGGGACCACGGGCGCGAAGGTGCATTGCGCCCGCTCGCGAAATGATCAGGTCGCCGTGGCCATGCGGCTCTTCCTGCGGCATCACGGGCTGGCGTGGGCCGAGTTGATCACCTCGACTTGCGAGGCATTGCTCGATCGCGCCCGCCGCGACGGCCACATCGCCATCCCTGGTTACACCCATCTTCAGCCGGCCATGCCGTCGAGCGTGGGGCAGTGGTGTCATGCCCACCTCGAGGGGTTGCTTGAACAACTGGCGGCCACGGACGATTTGCTCAATCGGCTGGACTGCTGTCCGCTCGGCACAGCTGCCGGTTTCGGCGTGCCGATTCCGTTGGATCGGGCACTGACGGCACGGCTGCTCGGTTTTGCGCGCATTCAGCGCAGTCCGATCGACGTGCAGAACAGCCGCGGGCGGATGGAAATGTATGCCCTCCGCGTGGCTGCGGATGTCGGCCGCGTGCTGGAGAAATTGAGCTGGGATCTGATCCTTTATGCATCGAGTGAATTTGGTTTTGTGCGGTTGCCGGAGGCGTTGACCACGGGTTCATCGATCATGCCGCAGAAGCGAAACCCAGATGTGCTCGAATTGCTCCGCGGATGTTCCGCGCGGCTTCGGGCCAGATTGTTCGAAGTCGAGCAGGTTTCGGGCAAGCTGCCTTCGAGTTATCACCGCGACTTGCAGTTGACCAAGGAGCCGGCGATTCGCACGGCGCTGGAGCTGCCGGAGATGCTGGCCGTGGCGACACGGGTCATTGACAGCGTGGAATGGTTGCCGGCCGCAGCAAACGCGAAGATGGGGGACGAGCTGTACGCCACCCACGCGGCGCTGGCACTCGTTCAACAGGGCACGCCATTTCGCGACGCCTATCGCCAGATCGCAGAACAGGTTCGCAACGGCGGCTTTCGTCCTGCCGGACTGGACGAATGGCGCAAGAGCGACGGTCGTGTCGATGCGGCGACGTTGGCTGATGCGGCGGCGGAACTGCACGGACGCCGGCTGGCAATTCAGGCTCGGCAAAAATGCGTGCAGGATGCCGAGCACGCGATGCTCTGCGATTCAGCGATCTGATCTTCCGGATTCAACGCATTACTTTGCCGCTGCCACCGGCTCTTCCTTACGAGCTGCTTCCAGCTTCTCGAGGCGAATCATCAGCTGTTTGTTCTCCTGCTCGAGATTCTTGACCTTGTCGCGCAGCTCGGTCACCTGAGTGGGCACCGGGGTGTTCTCCCGAATGCGTTTGGCGACTTCGGCGGCGCGTGACTTCATGCGCATTCGGCCGTTGATGGCGAGGTCGTCGATGACCGGGAGAGCCGAGCGCGCATTGCGCCCAAGATCACCGAGTGCCCCAAGCGCGGCTCCGGGCAAAAAGCGTGACTTGCTTTTCAAGGCGTCGGTCATGGACTTCACCGCCCCTTCAAGTGTCTTTTCGTCCGGGTCGGTGTCTTTGAGCAGCGTTCCCAGACCACTGATCGCCGCAGCGCGACACTGCATGGGTTTGCCCGGCTTGCTCCAGGTCGTCAACGTCTCAATCGCAGAGAGATCTCGCTGAACTGCCAGGCCGCGAAGCGCGGCCCCGCGGATCATCTCGCCCTGCGATTCGCGGGCCAGCAGTCCGGTCAGCAGTTCGTTCGCGCCCTGCGCACGGTGGGCGGCCCACGCCTCAATGGCCGCGGCCTCGACGCGATAGCTTGGGTCGCCCTTGTCGATCAGTGCGCGCAGGGCTTTCTCAACCTTGGAATCAGAATCGAACT
>CAYXEY010000328.1:0-6359 GCA_964464105.1 uncultured Planctomycetaceae bacterium | reverse complement strand
GAAAGACCTCGTGATAGCTGAACCACGGCGTCTTGCCGTGGAAATGGGCCTCGACCGCCTGCGATGCCCAGTCGTCCAGCTCCTGGTTGATCAGCTCGCGCGTCGCCTTCGGCTGCAGGCCGAGTGAATTGCCCGCGAAATAAACGATCTCGCGTCCGTCAGGGCCTTTGGGGATGAGAAACTGGTCGCGATACGACGCGAGCGGATCGGCCGCGTCAAGCTGCCGGGCAAACGCCTCGTCATTCTTCCAGGTATCGTTGGTCGCCTGCAGCAGGGTCATGGTGGATCATCTTAACCGGACGCCCCCGGCAGCGGTTACTTCGCTTGCGATTCTTTCAGCAGCGCTTCGACCTCGGCGTTACCGGGTTCGAGCTTCAGCAGGGCCTCGAACTGCGCTGCCGCCTTCTCTTGCCGTTCTTGTTGCAGCAGCATCTTTCCATACACATAGCGCGCATCGGCATAATCGGGTTTCAACCGCAGCGCCGTCTCCCAATCTCGCCCCGCCTCGTCGAAACGGCCGCGATCGCGCAGCGTGAGCGCCCGATTGTGGTATGCCTCGGCCTTTTCCGGCGTTATGGAAATGACCCGGGTCAGCAGGTCGCCCGCTTCATCGAGTTTACCCGCCGCCGCGGATGCGATCGCAAGTGTGCTGAGGTGCTCCGGCGCGTCGGGCTTGAGCGATACCGCGATCCGCGCCTGCACCAGGGCGTCATCGAGCCGTCCTTCTCCAACCAAGTCGTTGGCCAGCGCCGCGCGGGCCTCGGCGGATCGGGGAGCGAGGTGAACTGCAAGCTCAAGTTCCCTCCGCGCACGACCAGAATGACCTTGTGCAAGGTACACGCGTGCCAGGCTTATGTGTCCCCGGGCGTACTCCGGATGATCGGACAGTAGCTGTGTCAAGACGGCTTCTGCGTCATTGGTACGGCCCACCGCCACGAGCGACAATGCCAGGTTGTTGCGAATGTTTGGCGATTTAGGATCGGAGCTTAGCGCAGCCTCATACATACGAATGGCCTCATCATGCCGACCAACGGCGGCAAGGGCCATGCCAAGATTCTGGTGCGCGTTCGCAGGATTCGAGGTCAGCGAAATGGACTTCTCGAAAGCCGGAATCGCCTCCGTAGGCCGGCCCATCTGGAGCAGGGCCTTTCCGAGCGCATCCCAATTGAATGATCGAGCTGGCAGCAACCGGATGGCTTCGCGGGCCTGCTCAACAGCTTCCGCATAGCGGCCTTCCATCCTCAACCCTTCGGCAAGGCCCGCGCGGGTCAGGTCGTCGCGGGGGGCAAGCTGTGCGGTGTGAGCGAAGAGTGTCAGCGAACTCCGCCAGTGCTTGTATTGAGCGCGCGTAGCGATTGCTTCGGCAGTAAAGAACACCGAGATTGCGGCGATTATGCCACAGGCTGCAATCGAACTTCGTCGTCGGATTGCGCCCACGACCGAAGCAACGATCAGCCCCATTCCCAGCATCGGCAAGTAAGCATATTTGTCGGCCCCGATTGCGTTTGAAAAGCGCACAACGCCCATGGTCGGAAGTATGGCGACGAGAAAAAACAACATGCCGAGGGCGGGCGCGCGGGTGCGACGCCAAAGCGCGACGACAGCGACCACCGCGGCAATCGAAACGACGATGCCCTTGATCACTTCGGAGTGCGTAATGCCGAATGGTTCAGGCGCGGGATAAAAAATCGCTAAATCGCGCGGCCAAACGATTTTTTGCAGGTAGAAGCCGAAGTTGTGGCAGATGCGCAGCGGAATGTGTGTCCATGGATACTCGCCTGGAACCGCGGCTGTGTGAGTCGCCCGCTGCGAGAGAAACGTGACTGCGGCGGACATCGCGCCGATCGATAGAAACGGGAGCTTTTCCAGAAGCAAGCGTTGCCACGTTTCGGGCCGAAGTCTCGCTGCAGCGGGCAACGAAACATCGAGAGAGTTGTTCCAATTCGTACGGTCGGTTATTGAGAACCGTCCGAGAGGCCAGAAATCCAGCAGGAGCATGAGGAGCGGAACCGGCGTGCTGGTCGGCTTGGCCAAAAGCGCGAGCGAAAATGCGATGACACTGAAGACGTACGCCGATATCGAGCGCCGCTGCGCATAGCGAACGTATGAGATGAGCGAGATCAGCGCGAAGAACGCCGCTAACAGGGTCTTTCGCTCGCCCACCCAAGGCAGCGACTCGACCGTCAGAGGGTGAGCACCGAACAGCAGCGCCGCCGTCGCGGCCGCAATTGGATCGCCGAACAGCCGGTACAGCAGCACCACCCACAGGCCCGCATTGACTGCGTGCAGAATCAGGCTGGTGCGATGAAACGGCCGCAAATAGTCGTCGCGCCCGCCCATCGCATAATCAAGCATGATCGAGATCATGTTGAGCGGCTGATAGTAACCGTGAACGGTGGAAGGCTCGCGGACCTCGCTCAGGAAACGCCATGCCGATGCCCAGCTTGGGTATTGCACCAGACGGTTGCCTACCAGGTATTCGCCGTCGTCGAATGAAAGCGCCCCAGAACTCAGCGCCGGCCCATGGACGATTGCAACAATCAGGCAGACGACGATCGCGGATGCCGTAAGCGCCCTTGTCGAACATCGCTGCTTTGTTGCGATTGGCTCACCGCCCATTTCGCCATTCTAACTATCGTGTGATTCAGGCGGCCATGCGCGACCGCAATGCATCAAGCCAGGCATAAGGCACGCGCGTGCGACCAAACCCGATGCGCGTCGCGTCCGCGGGAAAGGCGTGAAAGTCCGACCCGCCTGTCGTCGCCAACCCCAACTGCCGGGCAAACGCCGTGTAGTCTTCCGTCTGATCCGATCGATGATCGGGATGAGTGACCTCGATGCCGCTCAACCCCTCCGAACGCAGATTATGCAGAATGGTCTCCAATTCCAGCCGCGATGCGCATTTGAGCTGCGAAGGATGGGCCAGCACCGCGGCCCCGCCTGCGCCGCGAATCGCCCCGATGATCGTCGCTGCCGACGGACTCGTTCGCTCGACGTTCGCAGCAGCCCCGCGGCCCAGAAATCGATCGAAGGCATCCTGAAAATTCGAGGCAGCGCCATATCTGATCAGCGCCGCCGCGATGTGCGGACGTCCGATGACCGCGCGCGGATGGCGCGACTTGAGATCGTCGTAATCGATGCGGATGCCCATGCCCGCCAGATTGTCTAGAATGGCCCGATTTCGTATTTCCCGCGCAGCGACGATTTCCTTCGTCAGGGCGAGCAACCCTGAATTGCCGACGTCGATGCCATAGCCCAGGATGTGCATTGTGCCGCGCGGATACTCCGCGGCCAGCTCGATGCCCGTGACAAATTCAATCCCGACTCGTTGCGCGGCCGAACGGGCTTCTTCCAAACCCGCCACGGTGTCGTGATCGGTCAGCGCCACGGCGGCCAATCCGCGCGCCGCGGCCATTTCCATCACCTTCGCAGGGGCATAGACGCCGTCCGAAGCCGTCGAATGCAGATGCAAGTCGATGTATCGTCCGGACGGGTCTTTCGTCGCTGTCATGCCTTCAGAATGCCGCGCTGGCGGAGTTCGCCGGCGAGCTGGGCGACGCATTCCTCGAGCTTCTTCTCGCCGGTCTTCAACACAATGTCAGGCTTGAGCGGCGCTTCATAGGGATCATCGACGCCGGTGAAGCCCTTGATCTCGCCGGCCCGGGCCTTCTTGTACAGCCCCTTGGGATCGCGCTGCTCACACAAATCGACAGGCGTATCGACGAACACTTCGATGAACGGCAGCTTGGCAGCATCGTGCAAGGCGCGAACCGCGTCGCGATCGGCGCGATAAGGACTGACAAACGACGTGATGGTGATCACACCGGCGTCGCCGAACAGCTTGGCGACCTCGCCGATGCGTCGAATGTTCTCGGCCCGATCGGCCGCGGAGAAGCCGAGGTTCTTGTTCAATCCGTGGCGAATGTTGTCACCATCGAGCACGTACGCCAGCCGCCCTTGCTGAACGAGCGCATGTTCGAGCGAGAAGCCCACCGTGCTCTTGCCCGACGAGGGCAGGCCGGTCAGCCAGATGGTGCAGCCCGTTTGCCCCAGCAGCTTGTCGCGCGTCCCCCGCTCGACGTGACCCTCGTGCCAGACGACGTTGGTGGCTTTGATTTCGGTCATTACCTCTCCTTTGTGAATTGCTCAATTGCTGCAAATCGGAATTCTAAGCCCTGCCGGCGATAAAGTGTAATCAAGTATCCGCCGGGATAGATTCCTCAACGGCCGGCCAGATGCATGGAAGCAAACCAGAGCTTGGCCTTGCGCGAGCGACGACTGCCCACATTCACCGTCATCAGGGGCGGATCAAATCGCACGACAACCTGATCAGCCCGTGCGTTCGCTGACACACACAGTAGAGCAAAACACGCACTGAACAGACGGCGAACTGTCCGCATGAACCTCGGTCCTCCGATTCGGTGTTGAGATACCGGCAAACTCTGCCGGAACGCCCCCCTCGGGCCAGCAAGACTGCGGTTGGAGTCGGGGCAGGGAGGGACTGCTGACTCCCAGGATTTACGAGCCGCACACGCGAGATTCCGCTAGCTCATTGCCGATTCATAACTTAGCTATTTCGCGGGCATCGCGAGGGGTTTGAGTGGGAGTTCAGAATATGAACTGGCTATCCGACTTGTTTGTCGAGACTTTTCAATCCTTCATGAAATCGATGTTTGAGGGCGCCTTCGAGGCACTACTCACCTCTATTTTCTTTTGGTTTCCCGGAGTTTGACGCATGCTCAGGTTGGAAGTTGGCATTGGCATCGCCAGTCTGCTTAGCGCAGGCTGCGCCGGTCCTGGGCAGTTTTTCCCCGGGCTGAAATCTCCAGCTCAGGACTGGAACGTCAAATCCGTGGAATCGAAATGGCGCGTCGGACCGGACATCCGTGAAACCGATTCGGGCACCAACAACAACCGCTGGACGAATCAGTCCGGCCTCGAGGCCACCACCTACAACGGTCACAAACTGGGCTTGGAATACCGACGGCGCGACACCGACAACGGAACCGGCAATAACGACGGTCACGACGACAGTGTGTGGTTGACCTGGTCCATCCCTGTTTGGGTGGACACAAGTCGCCCCAGCAAGGAAGCGGAGCTTGAGAAGCGAATCGCAGAACTGGAGAAACGGCTGAAAGATTAGTCCCCCATTTTGCGACCCACCCGGCCCGGCGCCGGGGTGCATTGCATGTCACCTGGCACTATCATGGCAACGAACAGGAGCCGCCAGGGATGGCCATCGCTACCAATCGTCAATCCAAGAATCGCCGCAAGGCGGCAGATGACTCCGCCGATCAACTGCAATTAGGCTTCGACGCGACCGGTCCCACAGACCGCGTCGTTCCGCCCGATCCAGCGCTCGCAAAAAAGGACCCTCCTTCCGTGAAAGACCCCAAGTCGGCCGCGCCTTCCGGTCCGCCGAAGAAACCCAAACGCCTGGCCACGGCCGAATCGATGGCCAAGAGCCAGCGCGAAATTTCGGTCAGCGAGTTCTTCGCCAAGAACCGCCACCTGCTCGGCTTCGACAACAAGCGCAAGGCCCTGCTCACCACGGTCAAGGAAGCTGTTGACAACAGTCTCGATGCCTGCGAGGAAGCGGGCATCCTGCCGGACATTCACATCCGCATCAGCCAGACCGACAACGAGCGATATATCGCGGCGATTCGTGATAACGGGCCCGGCATCGTCAAGGCTCAGATTCCCAACGTCTTCGGCAAGCTGCTTTACGGCTCCAAGTTCCACCGGCTGAAGATGAGCCGCGGCCAGCAGGGCATCGGCATCAGCGCCGCGGGCATGTATGGCCTGCTCACCACCGGCAAGAGCGTGAAAATCACCTCGCGCACCGGGCCGAAGAGCGAGGCCCACTACTACGAGCTGCAGATCGACACCAAGAAAAATGCACCCGATATCGTGGTCGACAAGACCGTGAAGGTCGATTGGGATCACGGCACCGAGGTGCAGATCGAGCTGGAGGCGCAATATCTCAAAGGCCGCGCGTCGGTTGATGAGTACATCGAGCTGACCGCCATTGCCAACCCGCATGCGACGTTTACATTTGTCGATCCGGCCGGCGCCGCGCAGACTTTCACGCGCGGTTCCGATGTCGCTCCTGAGCCGCCCCGCGAGATCAAGCCGCATCCTTACGGCATCGAGCTGGGCGTACTCATCAAGATGCTCAAGGACACCAAGAGCGGCACGGTCTCCGGCTTCCTGCAGGAGGAGTTCAGCCGCGTCAGCCCGGGCGTCGCCAAGACCATCTGCGATGCCGCGAAGGTCGGCACGCGCGCACGGCCCGAACGCATCGGCACGCACGAAGCCGAGACGCTCTACAAGGCCATGCAGGAGACGCCGATTCGTCC
>CAYXEY010000327.1:2227-6382 GCA_964464105.1 uncultured Planctomycetaceae bacterium | reverse complement strand
CACCGCCCTCATCGCCATCGTGCAGACTGACATCAAGAAGGTGCTCGCCTATTCCACGCTGAGCCAGCTTGGCTACATGATCTTCGGAATGGGCGTCGGTGCCTGGGTCGCGGCACTCTTCCACCTCATGACCCACGCCTTCTTCAAGGCCATGCTCTTCCTCGGCTCCGGCCAGGTCATCGAAGGCTGCCACCACGAGCAGGACATGCGCAAGATGGGCGGCCTGAAAAACAAGATGCCTGTCACCTGCTGGACGTTCTTCCTGGGTGTGCTGTCGATTGCGGGCTTCGGAATCCCGGGCAAACACCTGGGCCTTGGCGGCTATTTCAGCAAGGATGAAATCCTCGCGGTGGCCTATGACCGCGCATTCAACATGGGCGCGGAACACACGGCCGCGGATGATCATGCCGCACGGGATAGCGAATGGCGAATAGCGAATAGCGAAAAGAATGCAAACGTCGATTTTGCTTCCACCGACACACTTTCTACATTCTCCATGCTCAATTCTACATTCGTCGCTGCCGCGGATGCACCGTCGCATGAAGGACGCGCCGCCGCCCACGGCGATCACGGCGACAGCGCGACCGGCACTGACGACAAGCTGAAAATCGCCTCGACGCTTCGCCGTTTGCCGACGTGGATGTTCTATCTGCCGATCATCATCGCCTACATCACGCCGTTCTACATGATGCGGGCCTGGGTTATGACGTTCTGGGGCAAGCCGCGCGATCATCATGTTTACGACCACGCTCACGAGAGCAAGATGATGTTCATTCCGCTGGTGGTGCTCGGGGCAGGAACGATATTCTGCTCGTACTTGCTCTTCCGACCCATGATTCACGACGCCGCGAAGCTTGCAACCAACGCGCCGGCAGTCGTGGCGATCGATGGAGAGGCCCACAAGCTGGAAGAAGCAGCCGGCGGCGTCATGATGACGCTGGATCACCACGCGACCACGCCGGCGCACGACTGGCTCAAGTGGGGCGTCGGGTATTCGTGGCTACTTGGCATGGGCCTCGCGTACATGATTTATCGCAACGGTTTGGCGACGGCGGACAAAATCAAACGAGCGCCGCTCATTAGTGCAGGTCACGCGGCCCTGGAACGCAAGCTCTTCTTCGACGATCTCTATGACAACGTCCTCGTCGCCGGCACGGTGTTGATCGCCTATTTGTCAAAGTGGATCGACAAGATGTTCGTCGACGGCGTCGTCAACGGCTCTGCTTTCGCCACCCGGGCGATCGCTCTCTTCTCGGGGCGTCAGTTGGACATGAAGGTCCGCGAAGGCGACCTCGGTCTTGTCGATTCGGTTTACAACGGACTCATCGGCCAGGGTGCGATGAATATCGCGACCGCCGTGCGCCGCCCGCAAAGCGGGCGCATTCGCACTTACATTGCCTTCGCCGCGGGTTCGGCGGCGCTGGTGTTGTTCATCATCTTGTTCAGGGATCAGATTGCAGACTCATGGCAATGGCTGACTGCCGGACGAACGGCGACGGCCTCGACGCCCTGAGAAATTGAGAGATTGAATCGCGCGGCAAAGGCGGCGCGGGGAGTCAGACGTCCGTGACACATTTACTCGACTGGATCATCTTCATCCCGCTGATCGGCATGGTTGCGGTGCTGCTGGCGCCGAAGTCCATGGCCCGCGGACTCACGCTGGCGACAACGTTCGTCGTCATGCTGCTCTCCATGGGCCTGTTCGGTCCGTTCCTGCGCGGCGAATACGGCGGGGAGTACGGCAAGCTGCAGTTCGAGCACAGGGTGTCATGGATTCAAGTCGGCGGTGAGATGGTCAACGGCGTCGCCGTGAAGGGCTTCAACATCGATTACCACGTGGGTCTCGATGGCCTCTCCTTCCCGCTCGTTATTCTGACCACCCTGATTACGTTTCTCGCCGCCTGGACCTGCTGGAACTTTGAACACTGGAACGTCAATCGCGGGCCCAAGGGTTTCTTCGCACTCTTCCTGATGCTCGAAACCGGTGTGCTGGGCACCTTCGCCTCGATCGACTTCTTCCTGTTCTACGTCTTCTGGGAAGTCATGCTGCTGCCGATGTACTTCCTCATCGGCGTCTGGGGCGGACCACGGAAGGAATACGCCGCGATCAAGTTTTTCATCTTCACGCTGGCCGGCTCGGTGCTGATGCTGGTCGCGCTGCTGGCCATGTTCTACGCCTCGGCCGAAGCGCTCGGCGGTACCGGCACGTTTAACCTCATCACCTACGCCACCAACAAGAGTATTCAGGACCTGTTCAACGCCGAGGGCCACCAGTTCCTCGATCGTTGGAACTTTGGCCGGGCCATGTTCATCATGCTCTTCATCGGATTCGCGGTGAAGGTGCCGGTCTTCCCGTTCCACACCTGGTTGCCCGATGCCCACGTCGAGGCGCCGACGCCGATCTCGATGATCCTGGCCGGCGTCCTCTTGAAACTGGGTGCTTACGGATTCCTTCGAGTCTGCTATCCGATCTTTCCGGCCGCGGCGAGTTCGCTCGCGTTCGTGCTGGCCACGCTCGGCGTCATCAACATCATCTATGGCGCGCTGTGCGCCATGGCCCAGTCCGATTTCAAGCGCCTTGTCGCGTATAGCTCGATCAGCCACATGGGCTATGTGCTGCTCGGCATCGCGGTCATGACTCACGCCGGCTTTCAGGGCGCCATGTTCCAGATCCTGGCCCACGGCATCAGCAGCCCGATGTGCTTCTTTTTGGTCGGCGTGATCTACGATCGAGCACACCATCGCGACATCAACCGTTTCGGGGGAATCTGGTTGCAGATGCCGGCCTACGGCTCGCTGGCCACGCTCGGCTTCTTCGCCTCGCTTGGTTTGCCTGCCTTGTGCGGGTTCATCGGCGAGTTCTGGGTGCTGATCGGTTCCTACTTCGCCGCCACATCACATGCCGAAGGCTTGACCGGTCAAGCTTTGACCGATGCGTTTGCCCAATGGTCATGGGCGCGCCCGATGGCTATTATCGCGGCATTCGGCGTGGTATTGACGGCGGGCTACATCCTCTGGGTCATCCAGCGGGTCTATCTCGGCAAGCGCAAGGAAGAGTACGCCGGTTTCCCGGATGTCACCGCCCGCGAAGTCGGCATCCTGTTGCCCATGGCCGTGCTGGCCATCTTCATGGGCATCCTTCCGCAGTACACCTTTGATCTGACGGTCAAGACGCTGACCCCGCTGCTCAATAACATCGTGGCCGCGGCCAATACCGGCATCACCGTGGCGATGGGAGGCTGATTCCGAGAATGACTCTCCTCCCACTGGCAAAGATGTGGATGCCGACCGGCCAGGACATGGTCTACCTCCAGCCCCTGCTCGGCTTCGTGGCGACAATTGTCGCGATATTGGTTGCCGCGCTCCTCGTGGGCCGCAACTGGCGCGTGACCGGCACGATCGCCGTGCTGGGGTCCATCGCCACGGCCCTGCTCTGCCTGCGCGATTTCGACACCCGCGAGCCGGCCAACTGGGGCGGACTGGCGCCGGCCGGCGCGGCCCCGATGCTGATCGTCGATCAGTTCAGCCTGTTCTTCATTTTCCTGGTGAGTCTGTTTCTCGCCGGCGTCAGCGGTCTGTGGTATCTCGGACAGAGTGCGAATCCGCCCGAGGCCCTGGCCCGCAAGCATGACGCGGTCGAGTTCTTTGTGCTGTTTGTCGGCAGCGCCCTGGGCATGTCGCTCATGGTCAGCACCACGAATCTGCTGATGGTCGTGCTGGCTGTCGAAATGGCATCTTTACCTTCGTATGCCCTCGCGGGGTTCCGCAAGAAACATCGCCTCGCGGCTGAGGCTTCGCTCAAGTATGTGCTCTTCGGCTCGATTACCAGTGCGATCATGATCTACGGATCGTCGCTGTTGTACGGCCGATACCAGACGCTCGACCTGGTGCAGATCGGCGCACGCATTTCCGCGGAAACGGCGGGGGGGCTGCCGCTGATCACCGGCGTGGCCCTGCGCGCCGTGCTGGTGGGCATCGCTTTCAAGGTCTCAGCGGTTCCGTTTCACTTCTGGTGCCCGGACGTCTTCGAAGGAGCGTCAATCGAAGTGACCACGTGGCTATCAGTCGCCAGCAAAGCGGCAGGCCTCGGTCTGATGATTCGACTCGTGTCCGCGGCGACCGCCACGCCGGACGCGGTGTACGCTTTGAAGAACT
>CAYXEY010000327.1:0-2217 GCA_964464105.1 uncultured Planctomycetaceae bacterium | reverse complement strand
TCGACGATCTTCTGCATCTTCTCGCGCTCGCTTTTGAAGAACTCTGTCAGCCTCGCGGTCGCAATCATGGCGGCGATCACCTGCACGGTCGGCAACTTCGCCGCCTTCAAGCAGACCAATCTCAAGCGGCTGCTGGCCTTCAGTTCGATCGCTCACGCGGGCTACATGCTCATGGCCGTGGCGATCATCTGGCATCCGGCAAACGGCCGAGCCGACGAAGTGCATCCCGGCTTCGCGGCCCTTGCGGCCTACCTGGTGGTCTATTTGTTCATGAACCTCGGCGCCTTCGGCGTCATCGCCATGGTCTATTGGGACACCGGCAAGGAAACCATCGACGGACTCCACGGTCTCATTCGCCGGCAACCCGTCCTGGCCGTGGTGCTGGCCATCTGCTGCTTCAGCCTGATTGGTCTTCCGCCGCTCGGCGGGTTCATGGCCAAGCTCTGGCTGCTCGCGGCTCTGTGGAACTCCGATCTGCAGTGGCTCGTCATTGTGGCCGTGGCCAATACCGCCATCAGTCTTTATTACTACGTGCGAATCATCCGGGCCATGATGATGGTCGACGACGGCCAGCAGCCCGTGCGGGCGCCGCTCCTGGGACAGGCCATTGCCGTGGTGTGCGCGATTGCCATTTTGCTGACAGGCACGTTCTTTGCCGGACGGCTCAAGGCCTTCGCCGATGATCGCTCGCTGAATCTGTATGCCATGTCAGGCGATAACGTCGCCACCAAAGTCTCGCTTGCTGCAAGCGCGACCGATTCGAAAACCGGCAGCTCGCCTCGACAGGATTGAACATGCCGGACGCCGAAACCATATTGAAACGCCTGCTTCATGCCGAGCACAGCAGCCTGGTCAACCGGCTGCGCGAAGCGGGACCGTTCGTCAGCCAGGCAACGGCCAAGGAGCGGCTGATCGTCGATCAGATGCTGGCCGACGAGACCAATCATGAACGCGGCCTGGCAAACGCCATCATTGAGCTGCGCGGCGTGCCCGATCCCGGTCCGCTGCCCACTGAGCTGGGTGGCATGCATTTTCTCACGCTGTCATTTTTGATGCCGCAGATCATCGCCTCGAAGGAAGCATTGATTCGAGCGTATGAATCGGCGGGATCAACCGGTATTCCTCGGATCGACGATTTCAAGAACCGTTGCCTCGAAGATCATCGCCGGCATCTGCAGGATCTGCGCCGCATCCACGGCGGCATGGCGGCCGTCGCGTCGCATTGAACTATCGAAATGTCTATTTCCTAGGGATGTGATTTGGCTGCCGGCTTGGCCGTCGCTGCTCTGTGCGATTTCGCCTTGGGCTCAGCCTTGGATTCATGCTCGGGCTTCGATTCAGACTCGGATTCGCCGCCAGAATCGGGCGTGCGGGCCTGGGACACCGGCATGGACTGCTCGGTGAAAATGACCTCCACGCGCTGATTCTTGGCGTGTTCATCGGCGCTGTAGGCGGTTTCCTGCGCGCGGTCGTAATCGCCGCAGATGACAATTCGTACCTGCCGCGAGTCGATGCCGAAAGCTTCCAGTTCAGCCGCGACTATTGCGGCACGCTGGTAGCACAGTTCACGGCCATGATCCCTGGCCGACGCGGCCTCAACCGTGCTGCAATGGCCGCGGACTTCGATCATGGTCATGATGCCCTTAAACTGAATGGCAATCGATCTCGCTTTCTTGCGCGTGCTCTCAGTCAATAACGATGATTGCGATTCAAACGGCACCGATCCGCACAGCTCGTGGTACTTGCTCGCCCGAATCGACTCAACGTCATGCTGATCGCCCGGCACGCCGGTCGTGCGCGCGAAGCCCTTCTCGTTTCGTTCGAGGACGCGGCGAATCAGCGGCAGATCGCGCGGATCGGTGGACGCCAGATTGACCGGGTTGTTGAAGCCCTCGCGAATGGCCAGGGCGGCGTCGATCATGTCCGGACTTGCGACCGGATTACCGTCCTTATCGATGCCGCCGGCGCCGCCGGTCGCCGGCTTCATGTTCATGGCCAGCATGATGACGAAAAAACCCATCATCAGCGTGACGTTATCGGCGAACGAAATGAGCCACTCCGGCGCGCCCTCGTGCTCTTCATGCCCGCCGCCGCCACCATGGTGACCACCGCTGCCATGGCCGCCGGACTTGCCGTGGCCATGGCCGCCATCACCCTTGCCATGTTGTTTATCGTGGTCGGACATGAGAAGTTGTTGGTTCTGGGTTGTCAATTTTC
>CAYXEY010000326.1:0-6405 GCA_964464105.1 uncultured Planctomycetaceae bacterium | reverse complement strand
TATTGAGATCAATGTAGTTATTTATGCGGCGCAAGCTGCTCCAGCAGCAGCGCGATGGCCTGCTCCACGAATGCCGGCGTCGCATGCCCCGGAATCTCCAGCGGCTTGACCAGCGCGAACCCGATCGCCGAGTGCACCAGTTGCCACGCCATGCCTACGGCCGAGACGTCCGCGCGGATCTGCCCGGCGCGCTGCGCCCGCCGCAGCACGTTGGTGAGAAAGGTCGCGTACTGGTCGTAGTGCTTGCGCAGGGCCGCCTGCATGATCGGCTCGTTGAACTCGACCTGCGCCGAAAAGATCAATCGATAGAACTGCCGCGTGCCCGGGTCGGTCGTCGCCGGATTCAAACGCAGCAGCACGCGCAACTGGTCCATCGGGCTGGACAGCGGCGCGATGGCCTGTCGCCAGGTTCGCAGCACCTCGCGGCCCACCTGCTCCACCAGCGCGACGAACAGATCGTGCTTGCTCTTGAAATGCTGATAGAGCACCGGCTCGCTGATGCCCGCTGCCCGGGCGAGCTGCGCCGTGGTCGTGCCGCGATAGCCGTGTTGCCCAAAGCATTCGACTGCCGCGCGGAGCAGTTGCAGCCGCCGGGCATCGGCCTTCATTCGCGGTCGCCGCGCAGTCTTCATGTATTCTCACCGCACACGCTGCACCTCGCCGCCCCGACGTTGGGCAGTCCCGCGCCGCACTTGGGACAAATCCCCGCCCGCAACCGCAATCGCGCGGCCCGTGCCCGCATCATCATCCAGGAAGCCGCAATCAACAATGCGGCCCCCATCCAAATCGCGTAATTCATCATGGGTGCCACGGGCTGCTTGTCAGCCCGCGCGAATGTGAGTTCATGTTCACACTGCGCGAAACTACGCAATGCACGACCTCGCGAGATCTCCATTGCGTGACGCAGCAGCCAAAACTTTCACTCGCCATTCGGCTCGGCGGCTTCGCGCTCCACCAGCTTGAACACAATCTGATGCGGCGCGGCGTCGGCGGGAAACGAAAGCCCCGGCGGATCTCGCGGCAGGTCAAACACCGCGTTTCGCGGAATCTCCTGCCCCGCCTGATCCACGTCTGCCGCCTTAATCTCGACCAGACCGCGGACATCGCGCGGATCGAGCCGGGCCAGCGATGCCGGCGGACCGATCACGTCGATGTCCGGGCGGAAGTTCGATCCCTCAGCGGCCACGACGCGGTACTTCTGCTGCACCTCGTCGGGAATGAGAAACTTGATCTGCACCGGGCCGACTCGCCGCGTCTCGGTCAGCGATTCGACCTTGCCGTTGAGCACCACCTCGCCCGGCGTGTAACTCACCGGCAAGCCCGTGCTGTTCTCGGCCGGCAGCCGCAGGGTCGCGGTGAAGCCGCGCTCCTCGGGCTTGGCGGCCTTGGCCTCCCGGATCGCCGGCTCGGCGTCGACGCGAACCGTCGGGTCGATGCGCAATTGCGCCGCGGCGAAGCGCGGCAGCCGGGCCGACACCTTCGCGGGCGTCACCGCGGCATCAACGCGAAGTGTGCCATAATTTGGCATGACCGTGATGTCCGGCACAATGGCGTAATCGTCCACCAGCACCATCACGTTGGGCGGATCGATGCTGCTCATGGTCAACCCCGACGACGCCAGCTCCTTGACCTGTCCGATCACCTCGCTAGACACCATCACCTGCGGCTCGGAACTGGAGCGGACCGATCGATCCACCTGCGAGTCGAACGGATTGGGTTTGCGGTTCTCCAGGAGATCGCGGAAATCGACCAGCTTCCGCCGTTTGCCTGTCATGGTCACTGAAAAATTGACGACGCTAATCGATTTGTGAAAAGACGCGTAACGATCGTCCGACGCGATGTGCACGGGAATCTCGAACCGCTCGGAATCGGTCACGTTCTGATCGGCGGCCAGCCAGATCAGCAGGGTCAGGCCCATCGTGGCGATGAATGTCTTTATCTTGCTGCCCATGACAACAATCCGTCAATGCACTCTGCGTCCATTCCGGGTGGCACGGTCAAGCGGCCGTGTGCCCGGCCGAGAGAACGCGCGAAGCGTGGACTTGTCATAGTCACACTGCCAACGAAATTCCGCTGGCACCGCCACCCAACATTACTCATTTCGATTCTGTCTTCTCCGTGCCCGCTAGGCCGTCGCATCCGGCGACTCCGCCGCCCGCTTTCCCCCTGTGCGCAACAAGCTGGTCCGAAGCGCCTGCCGCAGTTGATCAGGCGTGAGGTAGCGGTGCATCACGCCATGCTCCACCATGCTGATGATCCCGGTCTCCTCGCTGACCACGACCACGACCGCGTCGCTCTCCTCGGACAGACCGAGGGCCGCGCGATGCCGCGAACCCAGCGAGGGATCAAGATCGGTCGCATCGGTCAGCGGAAACTGCGCCGCGGCCGCCGCAACTCGATTCTGTGAAATGATGACGCCCAAATCGTGCAGCGCCGAGCCGGGCCAGAAGATCGTATTCAGCAATTGTGTGCTGACTTCGGCGTCCAGCTTGCACGCCGATTCCACCAGACCGCCAAACTCGGTCGATCGCTCAAACGCGATGAGCGCACCAATTTTGTTCTTCGCCAGGTAGGTAACCGAGCCGAGCACCTCGTCGATCACGTGCTCTGTCCGACCGGTCGTCTCGGCGAACCAGCCGGTCGCGCCCAGGCGAATGAGCGCCCGGCGAAGCTCGGGTTGAAACGCGACCAGCGCGATCAGGAACATTGCCAGGATGAACGGCGGATACAGCACCTTGATGCGTTCGAGGTTGAGCAGGTTGGCCACCAGGTAGAGCATGACCGTGCTGGCGCCGAGCAGCACGACGAAGCCGCGCAGCAGGCGTGCCCCGCGCGTGCCGCGGAGGAAACGCAGGATCGCATAGACCGCGATCGCAATGATGAACAGCTCGATGGCGTCGGTCGGCTCAAGCCGCCGAAACGCGCCCCACGGCGCGTCGGTATCGAACCATCGGCTTTGTCCCAGCAGGTTGAACATGATCGTCTCGCAAGCCGCCCGGCGGCTGACACAGTTGCATAAGATATGCGGGCGACGATCATGCGACCATCGAGATAATTGAAATTCTCCCGCGAGCGGCCCATGTCATCATCAGAACCTGTCACAGTACTCATTCCCCGACCGGTGCCGGAGACGGCGATTGCCCGGCTTAAGGACGCGGGGTTGGCCGTGAAGGTGCGCTGGCGGCCGCAGGCGCTGTCCGCGAAAAGACTGCGCGAGGTCATCGGGCGCTTCGACGCCGTGCTCTCGCAGATCGCTGATCCGCTGGATGAGCCGATGCTCGCGGCCGCCGCGCCGCGCTGCAAAGTCATCGCGCAGTGCGCCGTCGGATACGACAACATCGACATCGCCGCGGCGAAGCGCCTGGGCATCATCATCACCAACACGCCCGACGTGCTCACTGAGGCCGTCGCCGATTTGACCTGGGCGCTGCTGCTTGCGACTGCACGACGCACAGGCGAGTCCGAACGCGTGCTCCGCGCCGGCGGCTGGCGCGGATGGCACATGCTCGACTTCCTCGGGACCGATGTCTTCGGCAAGACGCTCGGACTCATCGGCGCGGGGCGCATCGGCACGGCCGTCGCCCGCCGCGCGTCAGGCTTTCGCATGCCGGTGGTCTATTGGGCGCGAAGCGAGAAGCCGGAGATGGCCGCGCTGGGCGCGCGGCGCGTGGAGCTGAATGAGCTGCTTTCGCAATCAGACTTCGTGTCGATCAACGTCTCGCTCAACGACGCGACGCGCGGCTTGATCGACGCTGCCGCGATCAGCCGCATGAAGAAGGGCGCCTATCTCATCAATGCCTCGCGCGGGGCCATCGTCGACGAGCAGGCACTCATCGCCGCGATCCGCTCGGGCCATCTGGCCGGCGCAGGGCTGGACGTCTATCGCTCTGAGCCCAACTTCAACCGCGAGCTATTGGACCTCCCCAATGTCGTGCTGCTGCCGCACATCGGTTCGGCCACGGTCGAGACCCGCAATCGCATGGCCGCGCTGGCCGCGGACAACATCGTCGCGGTGCTCAACGGCCGACCGCCGCTCACGCCGGTGACCTGAAACGCTCCAATTTGCCCAAATTTCCGGCCTGCGGCGGTCAAATCCCCGAACCGCACGCCCCGAATTCCGATAGAATACGGGGCTTGCAACGCATCGGAACTAAAAGAGGACGACGCACGTGGATTCCCTTTTCCTGAAACTTCTGAATGACCGCGTGCTAGTCATCGACGGCGCGATGGGCACCAGTATTTACGCCCGCGACCTGACCCTCGAGCGCGACTACCGCGGCTGCGAGAACTGCCCCGAGGTCATCAACGACACGCGGCCCGAAGTCATCGAAGACATTCACGCCGAGTTTCTCCGCGTCGGGTGCGACGCGGTCGAGACCAACACCTTCGGCGCGAACAAGATCGTGCTGGCCGAATTCGACCTGGCCGCCCAGACCCGGGCGATCAATAAGACCGCCGCTCAAATCGCCCGCCGAGCTGCAGACAAGTTTTCCACGCGCGAGCAGCCCCGCTTCGTGCTCGGCTCGATGGGCCCCGGTACGCGGCTGCCGACGCTGGGACACACCACCTTCGACATCCTCGAAGACAGCTACGCCGAGCAGGCGCGCGGCCTGCTCGAAGGCGGCGCCGACGTGCTCATCATTGAGACCTGCCAGGATCTGCTGCAGACCAAGTCGGCGATCTCCGGCGCGACGCTCGCCATGCGCGAGCAATCCAGACAAGTGCCGATTATCGCACAGGTCACCATCGAGGTGACCGGCACGATGCTGGTGGGCAGCGAAATCGGCGCGGCCCTGGTTGCCCTGGAAGCCTATCCGCAGGTGCAGGTCATTGGGATCAACTGCGCGACCGGCCCGCAGGAGATGTCGGAGCACGTTCGCTACCTGGCGCGGAACTCGTCGCGCTTCATCAGCGTGGTTCCGAATGCGGGACTGCCGCAACTGGTCGAAGGCAAAACGCACTACGCATTGACCCCCGCGGAACTGGCCCGCTGGCTTCATGAGTTCGTCGTTACCGACGGTGTAAACCTGGTCGGCGGCTGCTGCGGCACCACGCCGGCACACCTCGCCGCCGTGGTAGACGCCTGTCGCGGATTGAAACCCACCAGGCGCGCGCCCGCCTTCGAGCCGAGCGTCGCCAGCATCTACGCCCCCGTGCCGCTGCGGCAGCCGAGCAGTTTTCTCATCGTCGGCGAGCGCAGCAATACCAATGGCAGCAAGAAGTTCAAGGATTTGCTCCTCGCCGGCGACATGGACGCACTCGTCGATGTCGGGCGGAGCCAGGTCAAGGAAGGCTCGCACGTCCTCGATGTCTGTGTCGATTACGTCGGACGCGATGGCGTGCCGGACATGGACAAGGTCGTCAGCCGCTACGCCGTCGATGTCACCTCGCCGCTCATGCTCGACTCGACCGAGTGGCGCGTGCTCGAAGCGGGGTTGAAGCGCTCCGGCGGCAAGTGCATCGTCAACTCGGTCAACCTCGAAGATGGCGAGGAAAAGCTGGAAAAGGTCTGCCCGCTGCTGCGCAAGTATGGCGCAGCCGTGGTGGCGCTGACCATCGACGAAGACCCGACCGAAGCCATGGCCAAAACCGCGGACCGCAAACTGTCCATCGCCACGCGCCTCTACGACCTGCTCACGAAGAAGTACGGCATCCCCGAGACGGATATCCTCTTCGACTGCCTGACCTTCCCGATTTCGACGGGCGTCGATGCTGATCGCCGCCTCGCACTTGAGACTCTCGACGGCATCGAACTCATCATGAAGGCCATGCCGCTCTGCGGCTCGATCCTCGGCGTTTCCAACGTCAGCTTCGGTCTCGCGCCTGCCGCCCGCGCCGTGCTCAACTCGGTCTTCCTCTATGAAGCCATGCAGCGCGGCCTGACCGCCGCCATCGTTCACGCCAGCAAGATCCTGCCGCGCAACAAGATCAGCGACGAACGCTGGAACGCCGCCCTCGATCTCATCTATGACCGCCGCCGCGAGGGCTTCGATCCCTTGCAGGTATTCATCAAGCTCTTTGCCGACGGCGAATCCATCGGTGAAAAGAAAGAGATCGCCAATCTGCCCATCGAAGAGCGCCTGAAGCAGCGCATCGTCGATGGCAACCGCATCGGCATTGAAAAAGATCTCGACGAGGCCATGCAGCGCTACAAGCCGCTGGACATCATCAACACCTTCCTGCTCGACGGCATGAGAGTCGTAGGCGACTTGTTCGGCTCGGGCAAGATGCAACTGCCCTTCGTGCTCTCATCCGCCGAAACCATGAAGTCGGCCGTCGCGCACCTTGAGCCGCACATGGAAAAGGTCGGCGGGCGTTCCAAGGGAACCCTTGTGCTCGCCACCGTGCGCGGCGACGTGCACGACATCGGCAAGAACCTGGTCGACATCATCCTGACCAACAACG
>CAYXEY010000325.1:0-6405 GCA_964464105.1 uncultured Planctomycetaceae bacterium | reverse complement strand
CCGCGCATCGCCAGGCGCGGCCAATCCTCGATTCGTCCCGCGGGCATGGCATCGGTCGCAATACAAGCAGCAAGCGTGACGGCGGCATGCCGAAACCCGCGATCATCGGCGGCCG
This sequence comes from uncultured Planctomycetaceae bacterium, assembly GCA_964464105.1. GTDB lineage: Bacteria > Planctomycetota > Phycisphaerae > UBA1845 > UTPLA1 > CAYXEY01. Next base: position 6,290 of record CAYXEY010000325.1, on the reverse strand, counting down.
ACACATTGACAGCCTCGGGCGTGAATTCTAGGGTGTAACCCTCGGGTCTTTGATCGGCGACCACCAACAGCCGGATGGTCAATTCACCCACGTCACCCGTGTGTTGCCGGATCGACTTGAGGTGTTCAAAGTGAATGACCGACGACCCGGCGGCAGCCGATTGAGCTTCGGCACGAATCCGTGCCGGCCAGCGCCGCGGCGAATCGGTCAATTCCACGCGTCGCGGCGTCGGGATGATCGGACACGGCGGCGTTGAACCCATGAGGAAATTCCAGTGGAGTGCAGTATGCCGATAGAAGCCTAATCCCAGATCTGCAAATTGGCCATGCGCGCGCCCATTAGTGCCGGCATGTCGTCACGACGGTCGCAAGCGCGCAGCTTGCTACGCCGAACGAGTCCCCCCTGCCTAATCCACCTCACCTATTTGCAACGCAGGAAAATCAACCGGACTGATGCCTGTCCGGCTCCCGGCTCTGCTCTTTCGGTGCGGCGACTGCTTCGCTAGAGTCCTGCGGCGGCCATCGCGCCGTGCGAGGCGATATCTATGTGTGGAATAGTGGGCGCGTTTTCGAGTCGGCCGCTTGCTTGCGCCGATTCACCCGATCGCCTCGATCGCGCCATCGATTCAATCGCCCACCGCGGGCCCGACGATCGCGGGCACTACCTCACGGCCGATCGGCGCGCCTTCCTCGGCCACCGCCGCCTCAGCATCATCGACCTGTCGGGCGGACATCAACCGCTGGTCGATTCGTCGGGCCAGGTTCGCCTGATCTACAACGGCGAGATCTACAACCACAAGGCATTGCGCGCGGCATGCGAGCAGCGCGAATACAGATTTGGCACGCATTCCGACGGCGAAGTCGTGCTCCCGCTGTATCGCGATGACGAGAAAGGCTTCGTGCATCACCTGCACGGCATGTTCGCCCTGGCCATTCTTGACGAACGTCATCATCGGCTCACGCTGGTCCGCGATCGCAATGGCATTAAGCCGCTTTACTGGGCGAACATCGACAACACGTTTTACTTTGCATCCGAATTGAAGGCGATTCTCACCCTGCTGCCTGAGCGACCGCCGCTTTCAACGGAAGCGCTGCGCGCATTTCTTCGCTGGAAGTACATCCCCGATCCGCAGACGATTTTCGCAGGAATTCACCGACCGCGCCGCGGTGAAATGTTGCAAGTAAGCGCAAGCGGTGGTCAGCTCAAGATCGAGCGATCGATCTACTGGCGGCCCGAATTCGGCGTTGCCAAACGGATCGACGAGCGCGCGGCGGTCGAGGAACTGGATCGCAGACTCAAGGCCGCGGTTGTGAGCCATCTGGAGTCGGACGTCGAAGTCGGCACGCTGCTCTCGGGCGGCGTCGATTCGTCACTGGTGACGGCGCTGGCCGCACAGGCGTCGTCCCGGCGGATCAAGACTTTCTCAGTGGGATTCGGCGAAGCCGGCTTTGATCAGTTGCCCTATGCTCGCACACTGTCCCAGCGGTACAACACCGAACATCACGAGGAATTGGTCGAGTGGGATCCCATCGCGGCGGTCGAGCGCATGGTCCTGCATTTCGATGAACCGTTCGCCGATTCGTCGGCCCTTGCGTGCCTGCGGGTTTGCGAAGTGGCGGCGAAGCATGTGAAGGTGGTGTTGACCGGCGACGGCGGGGATGAGTCCTTCGGCGGCTACAAGCGTTATGACGATCTGCTGCATGCGCCCCAGGTGCCGGCCTGGAAGCGAGCTGCCCTGCGGGTTGGCGCGACCACGTCGTCGGCACTGTTTTCTCCCGAGGCAAAGTTCGCCCGGCGGCTGCGCTATGATGCGTGTTCACCGCTTGCTCAGCATGAGCTACGGCAGGAGCTTTGCAGTCAGTGGTTGATTCAAACATTGGTCGCACCTTCGCAGTCCAGCACCCCCACCCCAGCCCTCTCCCTCAATGGAGAGAGAGTTAGCACGGACCCATTTCAGAGTCTGCGCGCCGAAGCGGGCGCAAATTGGAGTGAACTCGATATTGCGCAATATGTCGATTTGTCCATGTATTTGCCCGGCGACATTCTGACCAAGGTCGATCGCACCAGCATGGCCTGTTCGCTGGAGTGCCGCGTGCCGCTGCTCGATCATGCCATCACTGAGTTCAGCGCCTCGCTCGCCCCGGAACTTAAAATACACAACGGAGTGCGCAAATACCTTCTGAAGCGTGTCGCCGAGCGCTACGTGCCGCACGAGTTGATACACCGGCCCAAGATGGGCTTTCGGATCCCGATTCGCCGATGGTTCAAGGGCGAGTTGTTGCATCGTACCGCGACCCTGCTGCGTGACGGCTCGCTCGTCAATCGCGGAATTCTCAATCGCGACACCGTCGAATGGGTTATTTCTGCCCAGCGTCGGCCGTGGATGGATTTCGGCAGCCAGTTGTGGGCCCTGCTCTTTCTGGAGCATTGGGCGCGGGTCTATTTGCCCTCATGATTGCCTCGCAGGGAGCCTTGATTGCAAGTGAAGTCCGACCAGTCTGATGTTCGACCCGTTGCCGACCGCACGGCGCTGTGGCTGCTGGTCACGCTTACCGTCATCGCGACTGCTGCGTGGTGGAAGCTGCGGCTCGGCGCCTGGCATGTCGAGGGAACGACGAACACAGCCCTGATGGAATCGACATCGTGGCTGCGCGGGACATTCGAAATCGCCGGACATCGCTACGAAGTCGCGCAAGTCAAGGGCCACGTTTACAACGCAGTCGGCCTCTTTTTCACGCTGGTCTGCACGCTGGTTCGCGGCGCGGCGCAACTCATCACCGGCGTCGCTCAATTCCCGAATGTGCTGTACACGCTCGTCATGCTTGTTCCGCTGCCCATGACTGCATTCTGGGCTTTTCGTCAGGTCGGGTTGTCCGGCCGCGCTTCCGCGGTTTTCACCATCGCGGCGATCCTCGGGACCAGCCTTTGGCCAACCCTCGCTCTCTGCGGCGACGGCGACCTCTATTCAATCAATCATGTATTCGCCGTCGTGGGTTTGTTTCTGATCGGCGGCGACTTGCTCGGCAAGTGTCGATTCTGGCCCGCGGGGATCGGCCTGTGCATGGCAGTCTGGTCACGGCAGATGACCTTTCTTTACGCGCCCGCCATTGTGCTGATTTTGTATCGCGGTTCATCGGCGATCGGCGCATCCCTGCGCGCGCGAATGCAGGGATTGGCCTGGATCGTGTTCGCCGGCGTCGTCCCGATGGCCATGAACTACGCCAAGTTCGGCAACCCGTTCGAATCCGGCTATCGCTGGCTCTATGAGGGCCGCACCGATCCGATCGCCCGCGCCGCCCGCGAGTGCTTCTATGGTCCGGCCAATGCCCCAGCACACCTTCGCGCCATGTGGACGGCGGTTCCGCTACTCGACATTCGCCACGGCCGCCCCATGATCGACGCGAGCGACACGCCCGGCACGCCGCTCTGGTTCACGACGCCTGTCGTGATCGGCGTCATTGTCACCGCCCGCCGCTGGTGGGCCGACTTGTCGCGCCGCGCCTTGATGCTCGCGTCCTTTGCGGTCATGCTCGCCCTCATGGGCTATCACACCACCGCCGCGCAGGGCAGCGGACACTACCGCTACGCCCTCGACTTCCTGCCGATCTGGCTGCTGTGCATCGGCCCCTATCTGCTTGGGTCATCGGGCCGGGTGTGGACCGGGCTCGCGTTCGCGTGGAGCATTGCCTACTTCATGCTGCTGGTGCGCTGAATGACTTCCGCGATGCACATGGACGCGGGGGCACTCGTCGAAGATCGACGTCGATCCGGCATCGGGCTTCTCGTGCTCGTTTTGTTTATCGCGCTGGGTGTGCGGGTCTATCGCGCCGGCACGCTCGGATCGATCAGCCGCGACGGCGTGTTTCTGGTAACGTTCGCCAAGCAACTCGGCGATCGACCCGCCTTCTATATCAAGGAGCAAACCAAGCAGCCCGGCTATTCGGCGATGCTTCTCGCGACACACCGATTGATGGGCGCAAACGTGGCCACCGATCCCCCGCTGCAATGGGAGCGCTGCGGACAGGCGATCTCGATACTCGGCGGCGTTGCGGGTGTGGGCTTGCTCTATTTGTTCGCCCGTGGGCTTTTCTCACATGACACTGCGATCGTCGCTTCGTTCGTCGCGGCTTTCTGGTCGAACCACGTTCTGGTTTCGTCCGACGTGCTGACCGATGCGCCGCATCTGGCGATTTACTTACTCGCATTGTGGATCGGCAGTCGGGCAATCGAACGCGGCGTAAATCTGCCCTTGTTGATCGTGTGCGGTGTACTCGCCGGAGTCGCCTACTTGATTCGGCAGGAGGCGATGGGCGTGCCGATCGCGGTCAGTGTCATGGTCGCGGCGTCGCGTGAACAGCCGATCCGCCGGCGAATCGTCGGCTGCGGCTGGCTGCTTGGGGCATTCGTGCTCGTCGTGTCGCCGCTGGTGGCCATCACCGGCACGATCATGCACAACAAGTCCATCTGGGACATGCTGACCGGCAAGACACCGGAGGTCGTTGCGGCGCCATCGTCGTTGTCGATCGCAGCGGTAGTCTCGCCGTGGACCGCGCCATGGCGAATCTTCGTCGCATGGTGCGAGTCGGGCCGCTACGTCATCTCGTTGTGGACGATTATCGCGCTGGCCTGGCCGGCGGTGCGTCCGGCACAGGCGAGGCTGGCACGGTTGGTCGCGATCGCGGTCCTGCTGCAACTCGTGGCCACGCAGCTTCGCGGGGCGCGACATGGCGAGATCAGTCAACGATACCTGATGATCCCGGTCGCGCTGTCGATCCCCTGGGCTGCCGAGGCCCTTCGCCAGGCTGCGATTGCGCTGCGACGCATGCAGCGCGGCAAGTTACCGCAGCTCATTCGCTTCGTGCCAGTTTTCGCCGACCCGCCGCGCCGCGCGCCTCTGATCGGTCTGGTATTGGTATCGATTCTGATCTCGCCGATGATCTGGTTCTGCCTGCGGCCCACGCCAAAAGGCGCAGACGCCCCCCGCCGCGCTGGACGCTGGCTGGCCGAACATGCCGCCCCCGGCGACCGAATTTTGACACCCCGCGAAATGAGCCCGGTCCCCTTTTATGCGAATCTGCCCCACGAATGGCCCTTCGACGCCATCGGACAACCAATCCCCGCGGAACCGGCGCAATGGTTTATTGACCGCATCGGCGCATCGCCGTTGCCGGCGGATCAGACGGCATACCTGGATTCAATTCGCAAAATGGTATCGGGCGCCAAGCCAATTCAATCGTGGCAGATGCCGGGTTCCGACCTGATCAACGTTCACGCGCTTACACTCGCAGCCGAAGTGAGGTGATTCTCAACGGTCTCGCGCGAGTGCAGTCCGCAGGTCCGCCAGCAAATCCCAGATCTGCTCGTGCGCAGTCTGCGTCTGGGCTACGACGAGAAGATCGGCGAATTCGCGAATCGCGCCGACGTTTCCTCCGACCTGCCGCCATGATTCCGGATCAACGTTTTCCTGGATAATCGTGATCAGTTGCCCGATTTGGTCATTACGTGAAGCATTATCTATGCGACGCACCGCGGCGTCGAGTAGGTCACCCACATTGTAAATGTGCACAAACGTACGCCGACAGAGGTCTTCTTTCGTCGAAATGCAAATACTGTTGTTACGAATGTCGTACCCGAGTTCCACTTCTCCGCCGCCGACGTCTTCGAGGATCGAATCCAAGACTTCGTCAAAGCGAAGATCCTTCACGGCCAATCTGACTTCCTTGTCCTTCTCGATCGCCGCTGTCTCCAGTGCGCTCCAGTTCACCACGACGTTGACGGAAACAAGGTCACGGAAGTATTCAACGAGCTGCTCAAATGCGATCCCGTCGAATCTTATCTCGCCTGCCCGGGTCGCAAGCTTTGCACGGATGGTCGCCGTGTCAGCACGTTCCCATGGGTATTGGCGAACCGCGAGCTCTTCGGCTTGGCGGACCACGACGCTTCGACCCGGAAGATCGAGCTTTTCCTCGGCCGTCAACTTTGGAAGCACGCAGAGCAGGATTACCATCGCCGGAAACGCGAACGACTTGAGGATGCGCATGGAGATTCTCCGGGTATGCCAGCCATTCCCCCTTTGCCCCTCAGCAGTCTATGCCCCCATATGGAGAAAAGTGAAGCAACAAATTGACCTGTTGATTGTTGTAGATCAAATGCTCACGGGATTTGATTCCAAGTGGGTGAATACACTTTACATGGATAAGTTGCTCAAATATGAGAACATCATTCAGGCGTTTTCTCGCACGAACCGTTTGTTTGGTCCAGATAAGCCTTTTGGCACGATTCGTTATTAC
>CAYXEY010000324.1:0-6408 GCA_964464105.1 uncultured Planctomycetaceae bacterium | reverse complement strand
GCGGGTCGTCAAGAGCCTGAAAGACCGCATTGCCCGGCACAACGTTTCGGTTGCCGAGGTGGACCAGCTGGATGAACACCGCCTCTGCACGCTGGCGGTCGCCATGGTGTCCAACGACCGCCGCTTCACCGACAGTTGTCTTTCCAAGATTGTTGACGAAGTTCGCGTGGCCCGCGGCATATCGCTGATGGACTACGAATTGGAGATGTTCTAATCCATGGCCTTTCGAATGGAACGCATGGCCAGCGTTATTCGCCAGGTGGTGAGCGATTGCATCGCCAATCGACTCTCCGACCCGCGGCTCGCCCAGTTCATCACCGTGACGCGCGTCGAGCTGACGCCCGATCTTTCGTACGCCAACGTCTATCTTTCGATCATGGGCACCGAGGCCCAGGCCCAGACCAGCATGAAGGGCATGGCCAGTGCCCGCGGTCTGATCCAGTCGCAACTGGCCCGCGAGCTGGACGTGCGCCAGTGTCCCGCGCTGCAGTTTCATCTCGACCGGGGACTCAAAATCGGGGCGGCCATCCTGGAAAAGATGGATCACCTCCGCGAAGAGTCCGCGACCGGCGACGCTGCCGATTTGACGGCCGATGACAACGAGGACAGCCCATCCGACCGAGGTTCCCGCGAATGAAGAACGCCGCCGTTCACATCAAGCGGTTCAAGAAATTGCTCGCCACGCTCCGCAAGGAGACTCCCCACCGGGGCAAGGACGAGATTCCCGAAGATCCGATCGAGCAGCTCATGCTGGGCCTGCTCTCCCGGGCGGCCTCGGAGCATCGCGCTGCGGTGGGCCTGGCTGCCCTGCGCGGCACATCGGTGGACCTCAATGAGCTTCGCGTCACATCGGTCGCGGAAATGGTGGAGGCACTGGGCGTGGACTTTCCACAGGGCCGGCAGGCGGCCGATGGCCTGGCCCGTGCTCTGAATGCGATCTTCAACAAGACGCACGCGCTTTCGCTCGCGAACCTCAAATCCATGGGAGTAAAGGCGGCCGGTGCGTACCTTTCGAATCTCGACGGAGTCGATCCGCACGCCCGCGCCCTGGTTCTGCATTATTGCCTGAAGGGCCACGCGGTCCCGCTGGACGAAAACATGTTCGGCTACATGCGCCGGACGGGTTGCGTGCCTCCGGAATCCACCCACGACGAGGCTCAGGCGTTTCTGGAGCGCCAGCTCAAGCAAAATGAGATTGATTGGTTCTATCATACCTTTAAGCGATACGCGGCCACCCATGCCGGACGTCCCGAAAAGCCGGCGAAACCGGCGGCGGATGCAGCGGTAAAAAAGGCGCCGGCGGCAAAGAAGACCGCCGCGCACGCCAAGTCCGCTAAGTCGGCCCCGGTGAAGGCCAGGCCAAAATCGGCCGGCTCGGCCTCGAAATCGGCACGCAAGTCCTCGGGGAAGCGGGCCGAACGACATCGGTAGGCCGCCGCGATCGCCCGGGAGCTTGCCCGCCGTGAATTGCCTGAAAAACCTGAGTCACTCTGCTCTTGTGAGGCCACACCCCTCTCGCACGCGCTTTGGCCTCATGCTGGTTTGCCCATTCATTTTTCAATTTGTCATTTATTTGCCGCCCGAGGCATGCGCCGCGGCCACCTCGCAGCCGGCGACGTCCGGCGACCGGGCCACGCTGACGCTCGATCAGATTGGCGATGCCCCACCCGAGGCCGCGCCCACGACACGACCCGCCGCGCCGACCCCGGAGTCCGTCAAGCGCCAATTGCGCATCGCCGAGGATCGAATTGCCGAGAAGGCCCTGGCCGAAGCCTCCGCCGCATTGGACCGGGCGCTCGAAATAGAACCGGAGAACATTGCCGCTCGACCGCTCGCCGCCCAGGTTGCCATTCAACAAGGCGACATGGCCGCTGCCACGCGCCACGTCAACGCGGCCATTGCAATCGATCCGCAGAACGTCGCCGCTCATCGGATTCTCGGGGACATTGAACTGAACAAGGGAAGCGTGCAGTCGGCCATCGCCGCCTACCGCGCCGCCCTCGCATCGACGGACGCCCGGCCCGACGACCCTCAGACCCTGCTCACCCAGCTCGGTGTCGGACTTGTGCTCAAGCGTGAGGGCTATTTCCGCGCCGCGGCCGACGCGCTGGAGGTTTTCCAGGCCGCCTGTGAGCAGCCGACGCCGGCGATGAAATCTAATGTCGAACTTGTCGAGGCGTTTCGACTCTATCGTGATCGGCTCTCGGCGATGGTTGGCGAATGCCGCTTAAAGTCCGGCGAGTTCGCCAGGGCCGTGCCGCCGCTTCGCGCCGCGTTGAAGGCCGCTCCTGAAAATAACTCAGCCAAACACGATTTGATGATGGCCCTCGCCCGCTCGGAGCAATCGGACGAGGCGCTGTCCATGGCCCGCGCCGCCGCCACCGCGGATGGATGCACTGTCGCCTCGCTTGATTCGCTCAAGGAAGTCTGCGGCTGGGCCGGCCCCAAATGCGAACTGGGCGACCAGTTGATGAAACTGGTTGATTCCGTTGCGCAGGCCGACGCGCTCATGAACGTTGCGGATGCCGCGCAGAACAGCGGCGACGTGAAAGTCGCCGAGGCCGCCATTCAAAAGGTGCTCGCGGAGGATCCCAAGCACAGCGACGCGCGGGTACGGCTGGCGCGGCTGCGCCTGAAATCGCCCGCCCCGCAATTCCTGGAAGCCCTCGCCGGAGCGATGGCCGACGCTCCCGAGGCACACGATCAAATCGACGAATGCCTTCAGATGGCCGTCGAGTCCGGACGCGGTGCGGAGCTGCTCGACGAAGCGCGGTCGAAGGCCGGCGAGAAAAAGGACGCGAGTCTTTCTTACATCGTCGCACGCCTCCGGCTGGACATGGGCCAGCCGGATGAGGCCGCCGCCGAGTTTGAGGCCCTGCTGGGCCGCGACAAGGAGAACGTCGCCGCATGCACGGGTTTGATGGCCGCGCGGATGAAGCAATTCCGCTGGGGTGACGCCATTTCGGTGGCCGAGTCGGCAATCAAGGAGGGACTTTCCTCGGCGCAGCTGCATCTGCTGCTGGGCCGCTCCCACGCCGCGATGGACGAGTTCGAAAAGGCCGAAGCGGCGTTTCTGGAGAGCTTCGCCCAGTCACGAAAAGACTCGACGCCGCTACGCGAGCTTGCCGAACTCCTTGAGCGCCGCGACGAATCGACCCGCTGCGAGGAAATCTATCGCCGCATCGTCAATGAAGTGAACCCGCGCGACGCCGTGGCTCGCGAAGCCCTGGTGCGGCTCTATCTCATCAGCGACAACCCCAAGGCCGCGACGAAGTACTTCGCTGATTTCAAGGAGCTGGGCCAGACCGGTCCCGTCGTCGAATCGACCGCTGCCTTGCTTGATTTTGCCACGGCCCGAGGCGGAGATGGCGAAGCCCGGCTGGAAAAGTACCGCTCTGCGCTTCGCCAGATCTCGAAGACTTATCCGAAGCACCTCGCAAGTCGCTTTGACCTGGCCATGTCGTACATCCGCTGGGCCAAATATGCCGACGCCATGGTCTGGGTTGACGATGCCTTGCAAGTTGACGGCGAGGATCTGAAATCACTGGAGTTGAAGGCCCAGCTTCAAACGCGCCTGCTGGATTTCGAAGGTAGTCTGGCAACGTGGAAACACCTGCTGAAGTACCGTCCGCGAAGCGCTGCCTGGCTGGGACAGCTCATCGAAGCCCATCTCACGGTCGCTGATTTCGACTCCGCCGTCTCCATCCTTCGCGATTTGGTCGAACGCGACGACCTGTCCGCGTATCGCGAGCGTTATGTGCGGCTCCTGCTGGCCGCCTTGGCCGCCGGCGGTCACAAGGACGAGGCCCTTTCTCTGGCCCGCAAGCGACTGGAGGAAGATCCCAAGGACATCAGCCGCCGCGGACGCCTGCTCTTCGAACTGGGGCAGTCGGACATGCATGACGAGGCCATCGAAACCGCGCGCAGCTACCTCGAGAAAGATCCCAACGACGACACGTTGCGCACGCTGTTGATCGGCCGGCTGGATGAGGGCAAGCGATATGTTGAAGCCCAGTCGCAGCTTCTGACCTGGCTCGAAAAAACGCCCGAGGATCAGACCCTCAATCACTTCCTCGTGGTCATGCACTGGCGCGAAAAGAACTGGGATGGCGCAATCGAGGTCTGCCAGGCCGCCGCCGAGTCACCCACCCTGGAGGAAGATTTCAAGAAGCTCCAGGCGCAGACGCTCCTGCTCGCCGGACGCTATGACCAGGCCATCGCGCAATTCGAAACGCTCACCGAAAACAAGGTGGGCGATCCGCTGGAGGCCGCCCAGGTCGATCTCATCCTGGCCCTCATGCAGGCCGAGCGCTATGCCGAGGCCGAGAAGACCGTGCTGCGCATCGTCGGTCCCCAATTCGACGGGCGGCAGCGTGGCGGACGCAACCCCGATCTGCGCATGGTGCTGCGCTTCCGCGGGCTGCTGTCGAACATCTATCAGGCGATGGGCCGGCTGGATGAGGCTTATGAGCAGCTTGTCGAGATTCGCCGGGCGAACCCCACCGATCCCGAGGCCAACAACAACCTGGCCTACACCTGGTCCGAAGGCGGAGTGCGCCTGGAGCGCGCCGAGAAATACGTCCGAGCCGCACTGGCCGAGGAGCCGCGCAATGCCGCCTACCTCGACACGCTCGGATGGATTCTCTACAAGCGTGGACATTTCAACGACGCCATCCAGTGGATCAAGCTGGCCATGAAGCAGCACGCCGAACCGGACCCGGTGATGATGACCCACCTGGCCGACGCCCTGGCCCGCTCGGGTGACGCCAGCGCGGCCGAACCGCTGTGGAAGTCCGCCCAAGAACTGGTTATGCAAGACAAGGAAGAAAACCGAAGCTACGAGCGCAAAGCGCTGCGCAAGACGCTGGAGATCAAACTCAACGCCCTGCGCGACGGCAAGCCGGTGCCCACGGCGCCGCTGCCAACCGATACAAACGCCACCTCAAGGCCCGCCGCCACGCAACCAACGGAAGAAGAATGATCTTGGGTGGCCCATCCTTCGCGTCAGCGAAGGGTGGGGTCACGATGATGGTGCGAGAGTGGGTGCTGCGTCTTCGAAAAACCGCCGCCCTTTGAGTCACGTTTATTTTGATTTGCGTCTCACCGGTCTCGCAGCCTCGCACCTTCCAATCCGTCGCAAGCACCCTCAAATCACCGCAGGTGATATTGATAACCGCAACTGCAAAGGCCACCCCGTCCGCCCATTCAAATGCTGAATGCGAAGGGTGAGCGGTTTCGCTCGATTGCTGAGTGATTCTGCTCAACGAGTGTGCATCATTTCACCCTGGTTCCCCTGCGATTGGGTTCCTGCTGGGCCTGTAGGCGCGTGATTCGAAAGCCAGGCCATTGGCATGAAACTTGCGGCTACGTAGCGCGCACGCTTGTACGTCGCTGACGGACGAGCAGAAGCGCAATTGCCAGCGGACCGAGCGCGGCCGGCTCGGGGACTTCGGTGACGCGGAAATGGATGTAGCCGTCGGCCGTCGAGGTGGCCGGCTGCCCACGAGTGAAGTGGATACTGGTGGAGTATTCCAGCCGGTAGTTGAAACCTCCCGGCACGGTGCCGGACGCCAGGATCGGGATGGTGCCGGTGCCAGGGCCGAAGATCGTAGTGGCGCTGCCGCCATCGCCAAACAGGATTGTCGAGGGCGGCGTCGGGTTGATGCGACGAATCAAGGCGTTCGCACCGGAGACCATATCGCTTGTTGTCATGTTGAAGTGATACGCGCCATCGATCTCGACCAAGACATCGTTGCGAGGCGTGAAATCGATGTTTCCCGCGCCCTGGCAAATGGTGTGTTCGCTGGCCTGCTGAACACAGGTGTGTTGGACATTGATGAGGTAATCGACAAAGTTGGCGCCCTGTTGAAACGCGTATGCTGCCTGAGCGGTCGACGAGCCCAATGTAGCCGTGTGGCTCGTTAGGAACGGTAGGAAAGGAGGGCCAATGAGAAAACGGTCTTGAGTCGGTGACGTGTTATTAGAAACTGCCGTATAGAGTAACGCATCAAATGGAATCAACGATCCTTCGGCTTCTTTGTTCAATGAGATATGAACTATGAAAGAAAACACAACTACAAGAGCAGGCAGGGTGGCCCATCCTTCGCGGCAGCGAAGGGTGGGGTCACGATGATGGTGTGAGAGTATGCGACACATGTTCCAGTAACCGAAAACCCGTGAGTCACGTCCAATCTCGACTGGCGTCTCACCATTCTACCGGCCATGCCCCATTCCAGTCCATCGCCGGCATCGTTGAATCGCCCAAGATGTTGAATCAATAATTGCTCCATTCCCCTTGCTCCGCACGATCGACCAGCCCGCGAGAGATTGTGTTCCAATCGTGGAATATTGCACCTTTCGCGGCCTCATCATCGTGGCAGGGTGGCCCATCCTTCGCGGCAGCGAAGG